>NZ_PTSB01000086.1:0-683 GCF_002965125.1 Escherichia sp. MOD1-EC6162 | reverse complement strand
GGTCGTACGGGGCAGATGTACGACCATGACCATTATTATTACGACAAAGCAGGCAACCTGCTGACGGATGAATATCAGGGAGCGGTGATGGACAACCGCCTGCCGGGCTACGGGCGTGACCGTTACCGCTATAACGAATGGGGTGAACTGACAGAGCGGCGAGAACAGCAACTGGAGTGGAACGCACAGGGTCAGTTAACGCGGGTCATCAGCAGCAACAGCGAGACGCGGTATCAGTACGATGCGCTGGGCAGGCGTATCAGCAAGGCGACGTATGGCCGCCATACGAACCAGAGGGAACAGCGGCGGACGACGTTTGTGTGGGAAGGATTCCGGCTGTTGCAGGAGACAACGTGGCAGGGAAAGCGGACGTACCTGTACGACGCGGAACAGCCGTACACGCCGGTGGCGGCCATCACCGGGCGCGGAGAAAGCCGGAAAATCTGGTATTACCACACGGACCTGACGGGCACGGTACAGGAGGTGACCGCATCGGACGGAACACTGGTGTGGGCGGGCTACCAGGCGGGGTTCGGAGAAAACCGGGGCGACATCAGCAACAGCGGGGCGTACTTTGAACAGCCGCTGCGACTGCCGGGGCAGTACTTTGACGAAGAAACGGGGCTGCATTACAATCTGTTCAGATATTATGCGCCGGAGTGCGGGCGGTTTATCAGCCAGGA
>NZ_PTSB01000085.1:0-727 GCF_002965125.1 Escherichia sp. MOD1-EC6162 | reverse complement strand
CAGGTGCCAACCAGCAGGACAAAGCCAATTGACTTAATCACCGCTCGTCTCCATCTGTTCCAGACGCTGTGCTTCGCGCATACACAGCTGCGCAATCATCATCTGGCGGGTAATGCCTGCACGAATAAACGAAGCTGCGCGACGGAGATTTTTTGCATTCGCCTGTTGAATCAATGCAGGTACTGATGCCAGGCATTCGGCGCTGTCTTTAATCAGCGTTGCTGCTGTTATTTCTGTTTTTTGTCGTTCACTCTTTGTGGTCATAAACATCACCATTTCAGATTCAGGCGCGAGCAATCCCCTGACGCATCGCGCCATAATTAAAAGAAAGTGAATTAATTAAATATTCGTGGTGGTATTAAATACCGGCTTCCTGTTCAAACGGAATAATAGAAAAATCTTCAATGCCCGATTTAACTGTAATTCCGGCAACACCTGCGACCGCTTTCGGTTCCAGTAAAATCGCTTCCTTGTTGATTTCCTGTTTCGTGCGAATAAAGCGTTGCAGGCCAAGACGCTCCAGCGTTTCCATCACCGCATCCACACCGCGAATACTTACCGATGGTGGGCGCTGACGCCATGACACATCGCCGGTTACCAGGTTTGCCGTCTTCACCTTGCCGCCGTTCGTCAGTTCGTCACGGTTCGCTTCACACCATCCCTGAACGCCTTTTGAAAGGGTTTCGATACTGGTTTTAAGGGGCGCAATCTGTGAGGCGTATTTCTC
>NZ_PTSB01000084.1:0-771 GCF_002965125.1 Escherichia sp. MOD1-EC6162 | reverse complement strand
TTCAGGTCGGCATCATCCGCCACCCAGCGTTTCTGATACGGCAGCAGAACATCATATTCACTGAACGTGTCCATTTGTGTCATGCGCTAATCCCCAGAATTTCACGTTTGATGGTGTCAGCCGCACCGCCCGACAGACCGCCCGTTCTGACCAGCTCTTCGGTTTTCTCTGCCATCTCCTGCGCAAACGCATCGCGGATCGCTTTCTCGCGTTTATGGCTGGTCATGGCTGCCACTTCCAGACGCTGGGCAACCAGCGCCAGTTGGCCCAGCGCCTTCGGTGCAACAGGTTTGTCGTCTTCTGCCATCGACATGGACGTTTCAAAGGCCAGCGTTTTTACAAACTCCATCAGCAGCTTGCCGACGTCTGATGTTGGCGCGGAACCCAGCTTTGCCGCCCAGACTTCGGCCATTTCGCGGGAGGCACGGATTTTTGCCCCGACTTTTTCCATGCGGATGGCGTAGCGGTTTAAGCCCGTCCGGCTTAACTGCATCTCTTCCGGCAGGTTATGTTCGTCAATCAGGGCATTGATGGCTTCGCGGATTTCTTCCTGCGTGTGCCGCTTTTCCCGCAGCATCTGATGCAACTGCTCCCGGATGCTGTCCGGGAGTAAATCCACTTTGGAAAGACGGCCACGGGTGGGGCGTTGTTCATTTTCCATGTGTGCGCTCCTGTTGCTCACTACGCTGTAAACTTTCGTATGCAGATTTCAGTGCGCCGTTCTGGATTTCCCGCCATGTCAGGTTGTGCGCCAGACGGCGGAGTTCATCA
>NZ_PTSB01000083.1:0-837 GCF_002965125.1 Escherichia sp. MOD1-EC6162 | reverse complement strand
GCAAACGAGGTGTTTACTGTCAACGATTACTGAATTACATGTAGGTAACAGTAATCGGCAGAGAAGCTGTCCAGGTGGTAGCTTCAGATAGCGCTTCATTGAGAGTGATATTGATCTTCTCACCAGACTTAATTCCTGAAGCATATAAACCAGAATAGGAATAATCGTTGCGATCAAAAGTATTTTCATCGTAGGCTCCGTTTCCGTCCGGGCCAGGAACAAAAGTCTCATCAACACCGGGGAAAAGCGTAGACGCCAGATCAAGTGCTTCCTGAGTATCTTGTACTATATTATTTTCTGATTTACCCACACCACCATAAAAGGCCATCCCTGCTTTAGACGCATACATTGAGGATGAAGCCCCTTCTACACCATATCCTTCATCTGCACTCCAGGATTTAATACCGCTGGAGGAAATTTTTGTGGTTAAAGTGCCGATAGTTTGAGAACCAGACTTAACCGATAGCGTCAAGTCAGCTGACCCATTAACAAAAGTATCCAGATCAACAGCTCCGTCATAACTAATTTGAGGCGTAATACCAGCCTGACCAGCAAACATCTTATGCTCTGTCGGACGAATCCCCAGAATACCAATAGCATTGGTAACATTAATTGAGACATCTTTTTGCCCGGCTTCAAGGGTTGCATCCAGATCTGTTACGTTATTACCGACAGCAACTGACCACGGATTCCCAGTCTGAGATGGAGGTGTCAGCTGACCGCCCATTTCAAAAGAACCATTAAAATCACCAGGAGTCCAGGCAAATACTGAACCAGACACAACGGCAGAAGTAGCCACTGCCAGTGCAATCAGAGTCTTTTTCATAAAAAGAAATT
>NZ_PTSB01000082.1:0-840 GCF_002965125.1 Escherichia sp. MOD1-EC6162 | reverse complement strand
GCAAACGAGGTGTTTACTGTCAACGATTACTGAATTACATGTAGGTAACAGTAATCGGCAGAGAAGCTGTCCAGGTGGTAGCTTCAGATAGCGCTTCATTGAGAGTGATATTGATCTTCTCACCAGATTTAATACCTGAAGCATACAAACCACTTAATTCATCATATATACGGGAAAAATCGAACTCTCCCGACTGACCATCTTCCCCCGTTGGAGACTGATAGGTGTCCGTGATATCAGAGAAAAATGTAATAGCGGTGCTTACAACGTTTTTAGCAGAAGAGTCAATAGAATCACCAGTCTTACCTACACCACCATAAAATGCCTTCCCTGCTGCAGAAGCATACGTCGAGTGGGCAGAAGCCCCTGTCGATAAATCACCACGATATAAAAACTTGGCATATACGCCCCCTGCATAAATTTTCGTGGTTAATGTACCGATATCCTGCTCACCAGACTTAACTGGCAGTGTTAATGTCCCGATTCCTTGAGCAAAAGAATCCAGGTTAACAGCGCTGCCATAGCTAATTTGTGGTGTAATACCGACCTGACCATTAAACATTTCATTTTCTGTCGGACGAATCCCCAGAATACCAATAGCATTGGTAACATTAATTGAGACATCTTTTTGCCCGGCTTCAAGGGTCGCATTCAGATCTGTGACTTTGTTACCGACAGCAACTGACCATAGGTTCCCAGTCTGAGATGGAGGCGTCAGCTGACCGCCCATTTCAAAAGAACCATTAAAATCACCAGGAGTCCAGGCAAATACTGAACCAGACACAACGGCAGAAGTAGCCACTGCCAGTGCAATCAGAGTCTTTTTCATAAAAAGAAATT
>NZ_PTSB01000081.1:0-883 GCF_002965125.1 Escherichia sp. MOD1-EC6162 | reverse complement strand
TCCCCCCATATTCAGACAGGATACCACGTGTCCCGCCCTACTCATCGAGCTCACAGCATGTGCATTTTTGTGTACGGGGCTGTCACCCTGTATCGCACGCCTTTCCAGACGCTTCCACTAACACACATACTGATTCAGGCTCTGGGCTGCTCCCCGTTCGCTCGCCGCTACTGGGGGAATCTCGGTTGATTTCTTTTCCTCGGGGTACTTAGATGTTTCAGTTCCCCCGGTTCGCCTCATTAACCTATGGATTCAGTTAATGATAGTGTGACGAATCACACTGGGTTTCCCCATTCGGAAATCGCCGGTTATAACGGTTCATATCACCTTACCGACGCTTATCGCAGATTAGCACGTCCTTCATCGCCTCTGACTGCCAGGGCATCCACCGTGTACGCTTAGTCGCTTAACCTCACAACCCGAAGATGTTTCTTACGAACCATCATCGTGTTGCGAAAATTTGAGAGACTCACGAACAACTTTCGTTGTTCAGTGTTTCAATTTTCAGCTTGATCCAGATTTTTAAAGAGCAAATATCTCAAACATCACTCGTAAGTGAGTTTTGAGATACAGTGGCCGGCGACTTTCACTCACAAACCAGCAAGTGGCGTCCCCTAGGGGATTCGAACCCCTGTTACCGCCGTGAAAGGGCGGTGTCCTGGGCCTCTAGACGAAGGGGACGTATCAGTCTGCTTCGCAAGACGCCTTGCTTTTCACTTTCTATCAGACAATCTGTGTGAGCACTGCAAAGAACAGTTCTTTAAGGTAAGGAGGTGATCCAACCGCAGGTTCCCCTACGGTTACCTTGTTACGACTTCACCCCAGTCATGAATCACAAAGTGGTAAGCGCCCTCCCGAAGGTTAAGCTACCTACTTCTTTTGC
>NZ_PTSB01000080.1:0-960 GCF_002965125.1 Escherichia sp. MOD1-EC6162 | reverse complement strand
GATACAGACAACGACAGCGAAGAACTGGCAGCTACACCAAAAGCCGTCAAAGCCGTCATGGACGAGACGAAAACAAAAGCGCCACTGGACAGCCCGGCGTTCACCGGCACGCCAACCACACCAACCCCACCGGACGATGCAGTCGGTCTGGAAACCGCGAACGCGGCATTTGTCCGCAAATTGCTTGCCGCACTGGTTGATTCGTCGCCGGAAGCCCTTGACACGCTGAACGAGCTGGCAGCGGCGCTGGGCAATGACCCGGAGTTTGCGACAACAATCATGAACGCGCTGGCGGGTAAACAACCACTCAGTGACGTGTTAACCGCAATCAGTAATCTGGAAGAACGGGCGGATAAGCTTCTGTGCTTTAATCAGGACGGGAATGCTTCACTGTCTCCGCTGTCAGAAAAAGCCCGGTCACTGCTGGCACAGGCCACAGTGGAAACCATGCGCAATGAGCTTGAGCTGAAAAGCGCAGCGGTAAGGGACATTCAGACAGACCTTTACGACAGCTCGGAAGGCCGCGTTGCGCTGCCTGGTGCATTTGGTTACGGAATGACGGACGCCGGAGCGCGTTCAATCATTGCCAGCGATATGGCGACTGTAGCCAGAACTGCGCACAACCTGCACCCGGGACGGTATTACACCTTTTCCACACAAACGGAAGAAACAACCGGAATAACAGAAATTATCTGGCTGGATAACAACTGGGGCGACAAAACCAGCCAGACAGCAACAAAGCTGGTTCTGTTTTTTGGAAAAGACGGACGGATTCTTATGACCGTTCGTGGCGATAATATCTCCGCCCCGGTCACCTGGACGAATCTGACGCCACAACTTGGCAATGCAGCACAGAAGGATGCACAGGAGAATATTTACGACCGCACCGAAGGTCGACTGGCGATTCCCGGCATGTTCGGGTTCGGGAGTAAATTTTTTCTCAGCGACAGGACAGAGTTT
>NZ_PTSB01000007.1:0-175696 GCF_002965125.1 Escherichia sp. MOD1-EC6162 | reverse complement strand
ATAATATTCACTAAATCAATATAAAAACATTCGTACAGCATATAATTCAATACAAATCATCAGGATAGTTGCGGTAGCGAGCAAGTTTTACTCTTTCTTACCTCGTTGATTAAATGCAATAAATTATTCTGAAGTATGTCTACCAATGAAAAGTATGAGCGGTTAAACAGAAATTAATATCGACTGTTTTTACTCTTGCAGCACAATTAGCTAATTTGACGCATACAGAACTCTCGCTGGTGAACCGTTTTTGTTGCATCAGGGTTGACATCCGTTTTTGTATCCAGTAACTCTAAAAGCATATCGCATTCATCCGGAGCTGATTTAATGACTCACATCGTTCGCTTTAACGGTCTACTACTACTAAACGCATCTTCTTTGCGCGGTAGACGAGTGAGCGGCATCCAGCATTAAGCCAGCACGCAGTCAGACAAAAAACCCGCGCATTGCGCGGGTTTTTTTATGCCCGAAGCGAAGCGCCCTAAAAGAGACAAGGATCCAAACTATGAGCCAGCAAGTCATTATTTTCGATACCACATTGCGCGACGGTGAACAGGCGTTACAGGCAAGCTTGAGTGCGAAAGAAAAACTGCAAATTGCGCTGGGCCTTGAGCGAATGGGGGTTGACGTGATGGAAGTCGGTTTCCCCGTCTCTTCGCCGGGCGATTTCGAATCGGTGCAAACCATTGCTCGCCAGGTCAAAAATAGCCGCGTTTGTGCGTTAGCCCGTTGCGTGGAAAAAGATATCGACGTGGCGGCAGAATCCCTGAAAGTTGCCGAAGCCTTCCGTATTCATACCTTTATTGCCACCTCCCCAATGCACATTGCCACCAAGCTGCGCAGCACGCTGGATGAGGTGATCGAACGCGCCATCTATATGGTGAAACGTGCACGCAATTACACCGATGATGTTGAATTTTCTTGCGAAGACGCCGGACGCACACCGATTGCCGATCTGGCGCGAGTGGTCGAAGCAGCAATTAACGCCGGTGCCACTACCATCAACATCCCGGACACCGTGGGCTATACCATGCCATTTGAGTTCGCCGGAATCATCAGCGGTCTGTATGAACGCGTACCAAACATCGATAAAGCCATTATTTCCGTACACACTCACGATGATTTAGGCCTGGCGGTCGGCAACTCGCTGGCGGCGGTACATGCCGGAGCACGGCAGGTAGAAGGTGCGATGAACGGGATCGGTGAACGCGCGGGTAACTGTTCGCTGGAAGAAGTGATCATGGCGATCAAAGTGCGTAAGGATATTCTCAACGTCCACACCGCCATTAATCACCAGGAGATATGGCGCACCAGTCAGTTAGTTAGCCAGATTTGCAATATGCCGATCCCGGCAAACAAAGCCATTGTTGGCAGCGGCGCGTTCGCACACTCCTCCGGTATTCATCAGGATGGCGTGCTGAAAAATCGCGAAAACTACGAAATCATGACACCAGAATCTATTGGTCTGAACCAAATCCAGTTAAATCTGACCTCTCGTTCTGGTCGTGCGGCAGTAAAACACCGCATGGATGAGATGGGATATAAAGAAAGTGAATATAATTTAGACAATCTGTACGACGCTTTCCTGAAACTGGCAGATAAAAAAGGCCAGGTATTTGATTACGACCTGGAGGCTCTGGCCTTTATTGGTAAACAGCAAGAAGAACCGGAACACTTCCGTCTGGATTACTTCAGTGTGCAGTCGGGTTCTAACGATATCGCCACTGCCGCCGTCAAACTGGCCTGTGGCGGGGAAGTCAAAGCGGAAGCCGCCAACGGTAATGGCCCGGTTGATGCCGTCTACCAGGCGATTAACCGTATCACTGACTACAACGTCGAACTGGTGAAATACAGCCTGACCGCCAAAGGCCACGGTAAAGATGCGCTGGGTCAGGTGGATATCGTCGCTAACTACAACGGTCGCCGCTTCCACGGCGTCGGCCTGGCCACCGATATTGTCGAGTCCTCCGCCAAAGCAATGGTGCACGTGCTGAACAATATCTGGCGCGCCGCAGAAGTCGAAAAAGAGTTACAACGCAAAGCTCAACACAACGAAAACAACAAGGAAACCGTGTGATGTCGAAGAATTACCATATTGCTGTTTTACCTGGGGATGGGATCGGGCCGGAAGTCATGACCCAGGCCCTGAAAGTACTGGATGCCGTGCGTAACCGCTTTGCGATGCGTATCACCACCAGCCATTACGATGTTGGCGGCGCAGCCATTGATAACCACGGGCAGCCGTTGCCGCCAGCGACGGTTGAAGGCTGTGAACAAGCCGATGCCGTACTGTTTGGCTCGGTAGGTGGCCCGAAGTGGGAGCATTTGCCGCCAGACCAACAACCAGAACGCGGCGCGCTGTTACCTCTGCGTAAACATTTCAAATTATTCAGCAATCTGCGCCCGGCAAAACTGTATCAGGGGCTGGAAGCATTCTGTCCGCTGCGTGCTGATATTGCCGCTAACGGCTTCGACATCCTGTGCGTGCGTGAGTTAACCGGCGGCATCTATTTCGGTCAACCGAAAGGCCGTGAAGGTAGCGGTCAGTATGAAAAAGCGTTTGATACCGAGGTATATCACCGTTTTGAGATCGAGCGCATTGCCCGCATCGCGTTTGAATCTGCCCGCAAACGTCGCCGCAAAGTCACGTCAATCGACAAAGCCAACGTGCTGCAATCCTCTATTTTATGGCGGGAGATCGTTAACGAGATCGCCATTGAATATCCGGATGTTGAACTGGCACATATGTACATCGACAACGCCACCATGCAGTTGATTAAAGATCCGTCGCAATTTGACGTGCTGCTGTGCTCCAACCTGTTTGGTGACATTCTTTCTGACGAATGCGCGATGATTACCGGTTCGATGGGGATGTTGCCTTCCGCCAGCCTGAACGAACAAGGTTTTGGTCTGTATGAACCGGCAGGCGGCTCTGCGCCGGATATCGCAGGCAAAAACATCGCTAACCCAATTGCGCAAATTCTGTCGCTGGCGCTGCTGTTGCGCTACAGCCTGGATGCCGATGATGCGGCTTCCGCTATTGAACGCGCCATTAACCGCGCATTAGAAGAAGGCATTCGCACCGGAGATTTGGCCCGTGGCGCTGCCGCCGTAAGTACCGATGAAATGGGCGATATCATTGCCCGCTATGTGGCAGAAGGGGTGTAATTATGGCTAAGACGTTATACGAAAAATTGTTCGACGCTCATGTAGTTTACGAAGCTGAAAACGAAACCCCGCTGTTATATATCGACCGCCATCTGGTGCATGAAGTGACGTCACCGCAGGCGTTTGATGGTCTGCGCACCCACGGACGCCCGGTACGTCAGCCAGGTAAAACTTTCGCCACTATGGACCACAACGTCTCGACCCAGACCAAAGACATTAATGCCTGCGGAGAAATGGCGCGCATCCAGATGCAGGAGCTGATCAAAAACTGCAAAGATTTTGGCGTCGAGCTGTATGACCTGAATCACCCGTATCAGGGAATTGTCCACGTGATGGGGCCAGAACAAGGCGTCACCTTACCGGGAATGACCATTGTTTGCGGCGACTCGCATACCGCCACCCACGGCGCGTTTGGCGCACTGGCGTTTGGCATCGGTACTTCCGAAGTTGAACACGTGCTGGCAACGCAAACCCTGAAGCAGGGTCGTGCGAAGACCATGAAAATTGAAGTCCAGGGTAAAGCCGCACCAGGAATTACTGCGAAAGATATCGTGCTGGCAATTATCGGTAAAACCGGCAGTGCAGGCGGCACCGGGCATGTGGTGGAGTTTTGCGGTGAAGCAATCCGTGATTTAAGCATGGAAGGTCGCATGACCCTGTGCAATATGGCAATCGAAATGGGCGCAAAAGCCGGTCTGGTTGCGCCGGACGAAACCACCTTTAACTATGTCAAAGGCCGTCTTCATGCGCCGAAAGGCAAAGATTTCGACGACGCCGTCGCCTACTGGAAAACACTGCAAACCGACGAAGGTGCAACTTTCGATACTGTTGTCACTCTGCAAGCAGAAGAGATTGCGCCGCAAGTCACCTGGGGCACCAACCCAGGCCAGGTGATCTCCGTGAACGACAATATTCCCGATCCCGCTTCGTTTGCCGATCTGGTTGAGCGCGCGTCAGCAGAAAAAGCGTTGGCCTATATGGGGCTGAAACCGGGTATTCCGCTGACCGAAGTCGCTATCGATAAAGTATTTATCGGTTCCTGCACCAACTCACGTATTGAAGATTTACGTGCAGCGGCGGAAATCGCCAAAGGGCGGAAAGTTGCGCCAGGCGTTCAGGCACTGGTCGTTCCCGGCTCTGGCCCGGTAAAAGCGCAGGCAGAAGCAGAAGGGCTGGACAAAATTTTTATTGAAGCGGGTTTTGAATGGCGCTTGCCTGGCTGCTCAATGTGTCTGGCGATGAACAACGATCGCCTGAATCCGGGCGAGCGTTGTGCCTCCACCAGCAACCGTAACTTTGAAGGCCGCCAGGGGCGCGGCGGGCGCACGCATCTGGTTAGCCCGGCAATGGCGGCCGCCGCTGCCGTCACAGGTCATTTCGCTGACATTCGCAACATTAAATAAGGAGCACACCATGGCAGAGAAATTTATCAAACACACAGGCCTGGTTGTTCCATTGGATGCCGCCAATGTCGACACTGATGCCATTATCCCGAAACAGTTTTTGCAGAAAGTGACGCGCACTGGTTTTGGCGCGCATCTGTTTAACGACTGGCGTTTTCTGGATGAAAAAGGCCAACAGCCAAACCCGGACTTCGTGCTGAATTTCCCACAATATCAGGGCGCTTCCATTTTACTGGCGCGGGAAAACTTCGGCTGTGGCTCCTCGCGTGAGCACGCTCCCTGGGCGCTGACCGATTACGGATTTAAGGTGGTGATTGCGCCCAGTTTCGCGGACATCTTCTACGGCAACAGCTTTAACAACCAGTTGCTGCCGGTGAAATTAAGCGATGCCGAAGTGGACGAGCTGTTTACACTGGTGCAGGCTAATCCGGGAATTCACTTCGACGTGGATCTGGAAGCGCAAGAGGTGAAAGCGGGGAATAAAACTTATCGTTTTACCATCGATGCCTTCCGCCGCCACTGCATGATGAACGGTCTCGATAGCATCGGTCTGACGTTGCAGCACGGCGATGCCATTGCTGATTATGAAGAGAAGCAACCGGCGTTTATGCGCTAGTTTTATGAGTCGGATAAGGCATTCACGCCGCATCCGGCACTCAATCGCCAAAAAGAAAAAAGCCAGCAGGTATTCACTGCTGGCGTGGCGATTAACACCAATACTCAGTCACACATGATGTCTGCAGATCAGTAGTCAGAATGACTCCCCTCCCACTGCATCAGTTATTCAAGCATGGCTAATCGTTGTGGAACGCTTAACCAACTCAGTCAGCACATCATTGCTGTCATTGCAAAATAGTGCCGATAAAACTGACGAATGGGATACCTCCTTGCTTCATCGTTAAGAATTATTGACTTAATATAGGGATAATAAAATTGCTGACTTTTGCGCAGGAGTTCCCCTTTTATGCCTTCAGGTCGTCTGCAACAACAGTTCATCCGGCTGTGGCAATGCTGCGAGGGTAAATCGCAGAACACGACGCTCAACGAACTGGCAGAGTTATTGAGCTGTTCCCGCCGTCATATGCGCACCCTGCTAAACACCATGCAGGATCGTGGCTGGCTGACGTGGGAGGCGGAGGTTGGCCGCGGTAAACGCTCGCGTTTGACCTTCCTCTACACCGGACTTGCGCTTCAGCAACAGCGGGCGGAGGATCTGCTGGAACAGGATCGTATCGATCAACTGGTGCAACTCGTCGGTGATAAAACCGCTGTGCGGCAAATGTTGGTTTCCCATCTGGGGCGTAGCTTCCGCCAGGGGCGGCACATTCTGCGCGTGCTCTACTATCGTCCGTTGCGTAATCTGCTACCTGGCAGCGCATTACGCCGTTCCGAAACGCATATCGCCCGGCAAATCTTCAGCGCGTTAACCCGCATAAATGAGGAAAATGGGGAACTGGAGGCGGACATTGCCCACCACTGGCAACAAATTTCCCCACTTCACTGGCGTTTCTTTTTACGTCCCGGTATCCAATTTCATCATGGCCGTGAGCTGGAAATGGACGATGTCATCGCCTCTTTGAAACGGCTCAATACGCAGCCGCTCTATTCCCACATTGCTGAAATTGTTTCGCCAACGCCCTGGACGCTGGATATCCATCTTACGCAGCCCGATCGTTGGTTGCCGTTACTACTGGGGCAAGTTCCGGCGATGATCCTGCCACGGGAATGGGAAACCATCAGCAACTTTGCCAGTCATCCGATCGGCACCGGTCCGTATGCGGTAATGCGTAACAGCGCCAATCAGTTGAAAATTCAGGCATTCGATGACTTCTTCGGTTATCGGGCACTCATCGATGAAGTTAACGTCTGGGTTCTGCCGGAAATTGCCGACGAGCCAGCCGGAGGGCTAATGCTGAAAGGGCCGCAGGGTGAGGAAAAAGAGATTGAAAGCCGCCTGGAAGAAGGTTGCTACTATTTACTGTTCGACAGCCGCACCCATCGCGGGGCGAATCAGCAAGTCAGAGACTGGGTAAGCTACGTTCTTTCTCCGAGCAATCTGGTCTATTTCGCGGAAGAACAGTACCAGCAACTCTGGTTCCCGGCCTACGGACTGCTCCCCCGTTGGCACCATGCCCGCCCCACGCATTGCGAAAAACCCGCCGGGCTGGAAAGCCTTACCCTGACCTTTTATCAGGATCATATTGAACATCGGGTAATTGCCAGGATCATGCAGCAAATTCTGGCGAGCCATCAGGTAACGCTTAACATCAACGAGATCAGCTACGATCAGTGGCATGCGGGAGAGATCGAAAGCGATATCTGGCTTAACAGCGCCAACTTTACGCTGCCGCTGGATTTTTCGCTGTTCGCGCATTTGTGCGAAGTGCCGCTGCTACAACACTGTATTCCGATCGACTGGCAAGCCGATGCCGCGCGCTGGCGCAATGGCGAGATGAATCTGGCGAACTGGTGCCAGCAGTTAGTGACCAGCAAAGCGATGGTGCCATTGATCCATCACTGGCTGATCATTCAGGGGCAACGCAGTATGCGCGGCCTGCGCATGAATACCCTTGGATGGTTCGATTTTAAATCAGCGTGGTTTGCACCGCCGGATCCATGATTGCTGGTTGATAACAAACTCACTACACTAACGCCGTTCTCAACGGGGTGCCACGCAAATGCGTGCGCTGAGAAAATACCCGTCGAACCTGATCCGGATAACGCCGGCGAAGGGATTTGAGGCTCCTTCTCAAGTCCTTTGCCACTCTTCTTTGAGGTGCAAAGTGTTAAAAAAATGTCTTCCTTTGCTGTTGCTGTGCACAGCGCCCGTTTTTGCGAAACCTGTTCTGACCGTCTATACCTACGACTCCTTCGCTGCCGACTGGGGGCCAGGTCCGGTAGTCAAAAAAGCCTTTGAAGCCGACTGTCATTGCGAACTGAAACTGGTGGCGCTGGAAGATGGCGTCTCGCTGCTCAACCGTCTGCGGATGGAAGGTAAAAACAGCAAAGCCGATGTGGTGCTGGGTCTGGATAACAATCTGTTAGATGCCGCCAGCAAAACCGGGCTGTTTACCAAAAGCGGCGTGTCAGCGGATGCGATCAATGTACCCGGCGGCTGGAATAATGACACTTTCGTACCATTTGATTACGGCTACTTCGCCTTCGTCTATGACAAGAACAAACTGAAAAATCCGCCGCAAAGCCTGAAAGAACTGGTTGAGAGCGATCAAAACTGGCGGGTGATTTATGAAGATCCACGCACCAGTACGCCAGGTCTGGGTCTGCTGCTGTGGATGCAAAAAGTCTATGGCGATGACGCCCCGCAAGCCTGGCAGAAACTGGCGAAGAAAACCGTCACCGTCACCAAAGGCTGGAGCGAAGCCTATGGCCTGTTTTTAAAAGGCGAAAGCGATCTGGTATTGAGCTACACCACTTCTCCGGCTTATCACATTCTCGAAGAGAAGAAAGATAACTACGCCGCCGCCAACTTTAGCGAAGGTCACTATCTGCAAGTGGAAGTCGCCGCCCGCACCGCTGCCAGCAAGCAGCCGGAGCTGGCACAAAAATTCCTCCAGTTTATGGTTTCTCCGGCTTTCCAGAATGCGATCCCAACCGGCAACTGGATGTATCCGGTAGCAAACGTCGCACTACCTGCCGGTTTTGAACAACTGACCAAACCGGCCACCACGCTGGAATTCACGCCAGCCGAAGTGGCGGCACAACGTCAGGCATGGATTAGCGAATGGCAACGCGCCGTCAGCCGTTAATTCCTGGCTGGTTAATTCCAGGTGTAAGCGCCGCCACGCTGGTGGTGGCGGTTGCACTGGCGGCGTTTCTCGCGCTGTGGTGGAACGCGCCGCAGGGGGACTGGGCAACAATATGGCAGGACAGCTACCTGTGGCATGTGGTGCGCTTCTCCTTCTGGCAGGCGTTTCTCTCTGCGCTGCTCTCTGTCGTGCCCGCAATATTCCTCGCCCGCGCCCTCTACCGCAGGCGCTTTCCGGGGCGGCAGGCGCTGTTGCGTCTGTGCGCCATGACCTTAATCCTGCCTGTGCTGGTCGCTGTTTTCGGCATTCTTAGCGTTTATGGTCGCCAGGGCTGGCTGGCATCGCTCTGGCAATCGCTTGGTCTGGAGTGGACTTTTTCGCCCTACGGCCTGCAAGGCATTTTGCTGGCGCACGTATTTTTTAATCTGCCGATGGCGAGCCGCTTATTACTCCAGGCACTGGAAAACATCCCCGGTGAACAACGTCAACTTGCCGCCCAGCTTGGGATGCGCGGCTGGCATTTTTTCCGCTTCGTCGAATGGCCGTGGTTACGGCGACAAATCCCGCCGGTTGCTGCGCTTATCTTTATGCTCTGTTTCGCCAGCTTCGCCACCGTGCTGGCGCTGGGCGGCGGGCCACAGGCGACGACTATCGAACTGGCAATCTATCAGGCGCTGAGTTACGACTACGATCCCGCCCGCGCAGCAATGCTGGCGCTGATCCAGATGGTGTGCTGTCTGGGACTGGTGTTGTTGAGCCAACGATTAAGTAAGGCCATCGCCCCCGGCACTACGCTGCTGCACGGTTGGCGCGACCCGGACGATCGTCTGCACAGCCGCATTTGCGATACGGTGCTGATCGTGCTGGCGCTGCTGTTGTTGCTGCCACCGTTACTGGCGGTGATCGTTGATGGCGTGAATTACCAGTTGCCAGAAGTGCTGGCACAACCGGTACTGTGGCAGGCACTGTGGACCTCATTGCGCATCGCGCTGGCGGCAGGCGTATTGTGCGTAGTGCTGACCATGATGCTGCTGTGGAGCAGTCGCGAACTGCGGGCGCGGCAGAAAATGCTGGCTGGTCAGACACTGGAGATGAGCGGAATGCTGATCCTCGCCATGCCCGGCATTGTGCTGGCAACGGGCTTCTTTTTATTGCTCAACAACACTACTGGCCTGCCACAATCTGCTGACGGCATTGTGATTTTCACCAATGCGCTAATGGCGATCCCTTACGCGCTGAAAGTGCTGGAAAACCCGATGCGCGATATCACCGCCCGCTACAGCATGTTGTGTCAGTCGTTGGGCATTGAAGGCTGGTCGCGTTTAAAAATGGTCGAGCTGCGCGCCCTGAAACGTCCGCTGGCGCAGGCACTGGCTTTTGCCTGCGTGCTGTCGATTGGTGATTTTGGTGTGGTGGCATTGTTCGGTAACGATGATTTCCGCACCCTGCCGTTTTATCTCTACCAGCAAATTGGCTCTTACCGCAGCCAGGACGGCGCGGTCACCGCATTAATTCTGCTGCTGCTCTGTTTTCTGCTGTTTACCATGATTGAAAAACTACCGGGGCGAAATGTTAAGACTGACTGATATCACCTGGCTTTATCACCATTTGCCAATGCGTTTTAGCTTAACGGTGGAACGCGGCGAGCAAGTGGCGATCCTCGGGCCAAGCGGCGCAGGTAAAAGTACCCTGCTGAATTTGATCGCCGGTTTTCTGACGCCAGCCAGCGGTTCGCTGACTATCGACGGTATTGATCACACGACGACACCGCCGTCACGCCGTCCGGTATCAATGCTGTTTCAGGAGAACAACCTGTTCAGCCACCTGACGGTAGCGCAGAACATCGGGCTGGGATTGAATCCGGGATTGAAGTTGAACGCAATACAGCAGGAGAAAATGCACGCAATCGCCCGTCAGATGGGGATTGATAATTTAATGGCGCGGTTACCGGGTGAGCTTTCCGGCGGCCAGCGGCAGCGCGTGGCGTTAGCGCGCAGTCTGGTTCGTGAACAGCCCATTTTATTGCTTGATGAACCGTTCTCCGCACTCGATCCGGCGCTGCGTCAGGAGATGTTGACGCTGGTGAGCACGAGCTGCCAGCAGCAAAAAATGACGCTATTGATGGTGTCACATAGCGTAGAAGATGCCGCGCGGATCGCCACGCGCTCGGTGGTGGTTGCCGACGGGCGCATCGCCTGGCAGGGGAAGACAAATGAGTTATTGAGCGGTAAGGCGAGTGCTTCGGCGCTGTTGGGAATTAAAGGCTAATATGCACTGTCGGATGCGGCGTGAACGCCTTATCCGACCTACGGGGGGTGTATTGTAGGCCTGATAAGACGCGGCAAGCGTCGCATCAGGCGCCCCGTACAAGACTATGCCCTAAACCCCAACCACTTTACGCAAAATATCGATATACACCGGCATCAACGGATGGCGAATCAACACCACCAGCGCCACTACCCCAACGCCAGAAATTAGCGGCGTCAGCCACAGCAGATGACCACGCGACAAATAATGGCTTAAGCGATCGGTTACTTTGCCACTGCGCCATAACCGCCAGCACAACCAGCCGCCAACCCACAAAAACACCGCCGTTGCCAGCAATAACCACTTAAATTCACCGCTCTGCATCCCGGCAGGAATATCAATCGCCGCCCCCGCCAGAATCCCCGGCAGGAAGTAAAACGGTGGCCACAGCAGGCAGCCGATAATATTTGGCGTAATAAATTTTGCTACGGGCAGATCCAACATCCCTGCCACCATTGGCACCAGCGGACGCGTCGGGCCGACAAAACGACCGACCAGAATGGTAAACATGCTGTGTTGATGCAACGCATGTTCGGTTTTATCGAGCAACGCTTTGTTTTTCTTCAGAAACGACCAACGATGGAGCGGCTTTTTAAAACGCCAGCCCAGCCAGAAAGAGATCCAGTCCCCCATCAGGCAGCCAACAATCCCCGCCAGCCAGGCGTGCCAGAAACTTAACTCGCCGCTGCCAATCAGCGCTCCCAGCCCCGCCATCAGTACCGTACCGGGCAAAATCAAACCGACCAGCGCCAGCGACTCCAGAAAAGCCACCAATACCACCGCCATCAGCGAATAAACGGTGGATTGGGTAATAAAGTGTTCCAGCAATGCTTGCATAATGTGCCTGTCAAATGGACGAAGCAGGGATTCTGCAAACCCAATGCTACTCCGTCAAGCCGTCAATTCTCTGATTCGTTACCAGTTATGACAACCTGACAGCTACATCATTCACTTTTTCTTCACAACCAGCACGGAACTCGCTTGGGCTGGCCCCAGTACATTTTTTAAATACCCGCGAGAAATAGAGTTGATCATCAAAGCCAACATTGCGCCCGACCGTCGCGATAGGCATCCGGGTTGTACTCAATAGCAGCTTCGCCTGGCTAATGCGTTGATCCTCACGCCAGCTTAAGACGCTAATCCCTAACTGCTGACGGAACAAATGCGACAAACGCGACGGCGACAGGCAGACATGCTGTGCAACGCTGGCGATATCAAAATTGCTGTCTGCCAGGTGGTCGCTGATGTACTGACAAGCCTCGCGTACCCG
The DNA here is from genome assembly GCF_002965125.1 of Escherichia sp. MOD1-EC6162. Classification (NCBI taxonomy): domain Bacteria; kingdom Pseudomonadati; phylum Pseudomonadota; class Gammaproteobacteria; order Enterobacterales; family Enterobacteriaceae; genus Escherichia; species Escherichia sp. MOD1-EC6162. Next base: position 163,781 of record NZ_PTSB01000007.1, on the reverse strand, counting down.
ATTATCCATTGGCGGATGCATCGACTCATTGATCGCTTCCATCCGCCGCAGTAACAATTGCTCAAGAAGATTTATCGCCAGCAGTTCCGAATAGCGCCCTTCTCCTTGTCCGGCGTTAATAATTTGCCCAAACAACTCGCTGAAATGCGGCTGGTGCGCTTCGTCCGGGCGAAAGAAACCGGTATTGGCAAATATCGACGGCCAGTTAAGCCATTCGTGCCAGTAGGCGCGAGGACGAAAGTAAACCCACTGGTGATACCATTCACGAGCCTCCGGATGACGACCGTAGTGATGAATTTCTCCCGGCGGGAACAACAAAATATCCCCCGGTCGGCAAACAAATTCTCGTCCCTGATTTTTCACCACACCCTGTCCACGAATGGTGAGATTGAGAATATAGCCTTTCATTCCCAGCGGTCGGTCGATAAAAAAATCGAGATAACCGTTGGCCTCAATCGGTGTTAAACCCGCCACCAGATGGGCGTTAAACGAGTAACCCGGCAGCAAGGGATCATTTTGCGCTTCAGCCATACTTTTCATACTCCCGCCGTTCAGAGAAGAAACCAATTGTCCATATTGCATCAGACATTACCGTCACTGCGTCTTTTACTGGCTCTTCTCGCTAATCCAACCGGCAACCCCGCTTGTGAAAAGCATTTTGTAACAAAGGGGGCCGAAAGCCATGACAAAAACGCGTAACAAAAGTGTCTATAATGACGGCAGAAAAGTCCACATTGATTATTTGCACGGCGTCACACTTTGCTATGCCATAGCATTTTTATCCATAAGATTAGCGAATACTGCCTGACTGTTTTTATCGCAACTCTCTACTGTTTCTCCATACCCGTTTTTTTGGATGGAGTGAAACGATGGCGATTGCAATTGGCCTCGATTTTGGCAGTGATTCTGTGCGAGCTTTGGCGGTGGACTGCGCCACCGGTGAAGAGATCGCCACCAGCGTAGAGTGGTATCCCCGTTGGCAGGAAGGGCAATTTTGTGATGCCCCAAATAACCAGTTCCGTCATCATCCACGTGACTACATTGAGTCAATGGAAGCGGCGCTAAAAACTGTGCTTGCAGAGCTTAACGCCGAACAACGCGCGGATGTGGTCGGCATTGGTGTGGATAGCACGGGCTCCACGCCTGCACCAATCGACGCCGACGGCAACGTGCTGGCGCTACGCCCGGAGTTTGCTGAAAACCCGAACGCGATGTTCGTCTTGTGGAAAGACCACACAGCGGTTGAAGAAGCGGAAGAGATCACCCGCTTGTGTCACGCACCCGGCAAAGTTGACTATTCTCGCTATATTGGCGGTATTTATTCCAGCGAATGGTTCTGGGCGAAAATACTCCACGTTACCCGCCAGGACAGCGCCGTGGCGCAATCAGCCGCGTCGTGGATTGAGCTATGTGACTGGGTGCCAGCCCTGCTCTCTGGCACCACTCGCCCGCAAGATATCCGTCGCGGGCGTTGCAGCGCCGGACACAAATCACTGTGGCATGAAAGCTGGGGCGGTCTTCCACCAGCCAGTTTCTTTGATGAGTTGGACCCGCTCCTCAATCGACATTTGCCCTCCCCGCTGTTTACTGACACCTGGACTGCCGATATTCCAGTTGGCACTTTATGCCCGGAATGGGCGCAGCGTCTCGGTCTGCCTGAAAGCGTAGTGATTTCTGGTGGCGCGTTTGACTGCCATATGGGCGCGGTCGGCGCGGGCGCACAGCCTAACGCACTGGTAAAAGTGATCGGTACTTCTACCTGCGACATTCTCATTGCCGACAAACACAGCGTTGGCGAGCGCGCAGTGAAAGGTATTTGCGGTCAGGTTGATGGCAGTGTAGTGCCTGGGTTTATCGGCCTGGAGGCCGGTCAGTCAGCATTTGGTGATATCTACGCCTGGTTTGGTCGCGTACTCGGCTGGCCGCTGGAACAACTTGCCGCCCGGCATCCGGAACTGAAAGAACAAATCAACGCCAGCCAAAAACAACTGTTACCTGCGCTGACCGAGGCGTGGGCCAAAAATCCGTCTCTGGATCACCTGCCGGTGGTACTCGACTGGTTTAACGGTCGCCGCACGCCAAACGCTAACCAACGCCTGAAAGGGGTGATTACCGATCTGAACCTCGCTACCGATGCTCCTCTGCTGTTTGGCGGTTTGATTGCCGCTACCGCCTTTGGCGCGCGCGCAATTATGGAGTGCTTCACCGGGCAGGGGATCGCCGTCAATAACGTGATGGCGCTGGGCGGCATCGCCCGCAAAAACCAGGTCATTATGCAGGCCTGCTGCGACGTGCTGAATCGCCCACTACAAATTGTCGCTTCTGACCAGTGCTGCGCGCTCGGCGCAGCGATTTTCGCCGCCGTTGCTGCAAAAGTGCACTCAGATATCCCATCAGCACAACAAAAAATGGCCAGCGCGGTCGAGAAAACGCTGCAACCGCGCAGCGAACAGGCACAACACTTTGAACAGCTTTATCGCCGCTATCAGCAGTGGGCGATGAGCGCCGAACAACACTATCTTCCAACTTCTGCCCCGGCACAGGCTGCCCAGGCCGTTCCGACTCTATAAGGACACGATAATGACGATTTTTGATAATTATGAAGTGTGGTTTGTCATTGGCAGCCAGCATCTGTATGGCCCGGAAACCCTGCGTCAGGTCACCCAACATGCCGAGCACGTCGTTAAGGCGCTGAATACGGAAGCGAAACTGCCCTGTAAACTGGTGCTGAAACCACTGGGCACCACACCGGATGAAATCACCGCGATTTGCCGTGACGCCAATTATGACGATCGTTGCGCGGGTCTGGTGGTGTGGCTGCACACTTTCTCCCCGGCCAAAATGTGGATCAACGGATTGACCATCCTCAACAAACCACTGCTGCAATTCCACACCCAGTTTAACGCTGCATTACCGTGGGACAGCATCGATATGGACTTTATGAACCTGAACCAGACCGCACACGGCGGCCGCGAGTTCGGCTTCATCGGCGCTCGTATGCGCCAGCAACATGCCGTGGTCACCGGTCACTGGCAGGATAAACAAGCTCATGAACGTATCGGCTCCTGGATGCGCCAGGCTGTGTCTAAACAGGATACCCGTCATCTGAAAGTCTGCCGCTTTGGCGACAATATGCGTGAAGTGGCGGTCACTGACGGCGATAAAGTTGCCGCGCAGATCAAGTTCGGTTTCTCCGTTAATACCTGGGCAGTTGGCGACCTGGTGCAGGTGGTTAACTCAATCAGCGATGGCGATGTCAACGCGCTGGTTGATGAGTACGAAAGCAGCTACACCATGACGCCTGCCACACAGATCCACGGTGAAAAACGGCAGAACGTGCTGGAAGCGGCACGGATTGAGCTGGGAATGAAGCGTTTCCTGGAACAAGGTGGCTTCCACGCGTTCACTACCACCTTTGAAGATCTGCACGGTCTGAAACAACTCCCTGGTCTCGCCGTACAACGTCTGATGCAACAGGGCTATGGCTTTGCGGGCGAAGGCGACTGGAAAACTGCCGCCCTGCTTCGCATCATGAAGGTGATGTCAACCGGTCTGCAGGGCGGCACCTCCTTTATGGAGGACTATACCTATCATTTCGAGAAAGGTAATGACCTGGTGCTCGGCTCCCACATGCTGGAAGTCTGTCCGTCGATCGCGGCAGAAGAGAAACCGATCCTCGACGTTCAGCACCTTGGTATTGGCGGTAAAGATGATCCTGCCCGCCTGATCTTCAACACTCAAACTGGCCCGGCCATCGTCGCCAGCCTGATTGATCTCGGTGATCGTTATCGTCTGCTGGTTAATTGCATCGATACGGTGAAAACGCCGCACTCCCTGCCGAAACTGCCGGTGGCGAATGCACTGTGGAAAGCGCAACCGGATCTGCCAACCGCTTCCGAAGCGTGGATCCTCGCTGGTGGCGCACACCATACCGTCTTCAGTCATGCGCTGAACCTGAACGATATGCGCCAGTTTGCCGAGATGCACGACATTGAAATCACGGTGATTGATAACGACACCCGCCTGCCTGCGTTTAAAGACGCGCTGCGCTGGAACGAAGTGTATTACGGATTTCGTCACTAAGTAGCCGCATCAGGTATGTAACGCCTGATGCGACGCTGGCGCGTCTTATCAGGCCTACACGCTGCGATTTTGTAGGCCGGATAAGCAAAGCGCATCCGGCATTCAGCGCCTGATGCAACGCTGGCGCGTCTTATCAGGCCTGCGATTACGAACCGAAGGCTGATTTTGTAGGCCGGATAAGTAAAGCGCATCCGGCATTCAGCACCTGATGCAACGCTGGCGCGTCTTATCAGGCCTGCGATTACGAGCCGAAGGCTGATTTTGTAGGCCGGATAAGCAAAGCGCATCCGGCATTCAGCACCTGATGCAACGCTGGCGCGTCTTATCAGGCCTGCGATTACGAGCCGAAGGCTGATTTTGTAGGCCGGATAAGCAAAGCGCATCCGGCATTCAGCACCTGATGCAACGCTGGCGCGTCTTATCAGGCCTGCGATTGCGAGCCGAAGGCTGATTTTGTAGGCCGGATAAGCAAAGCGCATCCGGCATTCAGCACCTGATGCAACGCTGGCGCGTCTTATCAGGCCTGCGATTGCGAGCCGAAGGCTGATTTTGTAGGCCGGATAAGCAAAGCGCATCCGGCATTCAGCACCTGATGCAACGCTGGCGCGTCTTATCAGGCCTGCGATTGCGAGCCGAAGGCTGATTTTGTAGGCCGGATAAGCAAAGCGCATCCGGCATTCAGCACCTGATGCAACGCTGGCGCGTCTTATCAGGCCTGCGATTGCGAGCCGAAGGCTGATTTTGTAGGCCGGATAAGCAAAGCGCATCCGGCACGAAGGAGTCAACATGTTAGAAGATCTCAAACGTCAGGTATTAGAAGCCAACCTGGCGCTCCCAAAACACAACCTGGTCACACTGACCTGGGGCAACGTCAGCGCCGTTGATCGCGAGCGCGGCGTCTTTGTGATCAAACCTTCCGGCGTCGATTACAGCATCATGACCGCCGACGATATGGTCGTGGTCAGCATCGAAACCGGTGAAGTGGTTGAAGGAACGAAAAAGCCCTCCTCCGACACGCCAACTCACCGGCTGCTCTATCAGGCATTCCCGTCCATCGGCGGCATTGTGCACACCCACTCCCGCCATGCCACGATCTGGGCACAGGCAGGCCAGTCAATCCCGGCAACTGGCACTACCCACGCCGACTATTTCTACGGCACCATTCCCTGCACCCGCAAAATGACCGATGCGGAAATCAACGGCGAATATGAGTGGGAAACCGGTAATGTCATCGTCGAAACCTTCGAAAAACAGGGTATCGATGCGGCGCAAATGCCTGGCGTGCTGGTGCATTCTCACGGCCCGTTTGCGTGGGGTAAAAACGCCGAAGATGCGGTACACAACGCCATCGTGCTGGAAGAAGTCGCTTATATGGGGATTTTCTGCCGCCAGTTAGCGCCACGGTTACCGGATATGCAGCAAACGCTGCTGGACAAGCACTACCTGCGTAAACATGGCGCGAAGGCGTATTACGGGCAGTGATGACTGTATAAAACCACAGCCAATCGACCGAAACCAGGCTATACTCAAGCCTGGTTTTTTGATGGATTTTCAGCGTGGCGCAGGCAGGTTTTATCTTAACCCGACACTGGCGGGATACCCCGCAAGGAACCGAAGTTTCCTTTTGGTTAGCGACGGACAACGGGCCGTTGCACGTTACGCTTGCGCCGCAAGAATCCGTGGCGTTTATTCCCACCGATCAGGTTCCCCGCGCCCAGCTCATTTTGCAAAGTGAGCAAGGATTTCGTCTGACGCCGCTGGCGTTAAAGGATTTTCACCGCCAGCCAGTGCATGGCCTTTACTGTCGCGCCCATCGCCAGTTGATGAATTACGAAAAGCGCCTGCGTGAAGCTGGCGTCACCGTTTACGAGGCCGATGTGCGTCCGCCAGAACGTTATCTGATGGAGCGTTTTATCACCGCTCCGGTGTGGGTCGACGGTGATTTCCGTGATGGCGCTATCGTCAACGCCCGTCTGAAACCTAATCCCGACTATCGTCCGCCGCTCAAGTGGGTTTCTATTGATATTGAAACCACCCGCCACGGTGAGCTGTACTGTATCGGCCTGGAAGGTTGCGGGCAGCGCATCGTTTATATGCTGGGGCCAGAGAATGGCGACGCCTCCGCGCTCAATTTCGATCTGGAGTATGTTGCCAGCCGTCCGCAACTACTGGAAAAACTCAACGCCTGGTTTGCAACTCACGATCCGGATGTGATCATCGGCTGGAACGTAGTGCAGTTCGATCTACGGATGCTGCAAAAACATGCCGAGCGTTATCGCATTCCCCTGCGTCTGGGGCGCGATAACAGTGAGCTGGAGTGGCGCGAGCACGGCTTTAAAAACGGTGTCTTTTTCGCCCAGGCCAAAGGTCGGCTGATTATCGATGGTATTGAAGCGCTGAAATCTGCGTTCTGGAATTTCTCTTCGTTTTCGCTGGAAACCGTTGCCCAGGAATTGTTAGGCGAAGGCAAATCTATCGATAACCCGTGGGATCGCATGGACGAAATTGACCGCCGTTTCACCGAAGATAAGCCTGCACTGGCGACTTATAACCTGAAAGATTGCGAACTGGTCACACAGATCTTCCATAAAACCGAGATCATGCCATTTTTACTCGAACGAGCGACGGTGAACGGCCTGCCGGTTGACAGGCACGGCGGTTCGGTGGCTGCGTTTGGTCATCTCTATTTTCCGCGTATGCATCGCGCCGGATATGTCGCCCCCAATCTCGGTGAAGTGCCGCCTCACGCCAGCCCTGGCGGCTATGTGATGGATTCACGACCCGGACTTTATGATTCGGTGTTGGTGCTGGACTACAAAAGCCTGTACCCGTCGATCATCCGCACCTTTCTGATTGATCCCGTCGGGTTGGTGGAAGGCATGGCGCAGCCTGATCTAGAACACAGCACCGAAGGTTTTCTCGATGCGTGGTTTTCGCGGGAGAAACATTGCCTGCCGGAGATTGTGACTAACATCTGGCACGGGCGCGATGAAGCCAAACGTCAGGGCAATAAGCCGCTGTCGCAGGCGCTGAAGATCATTATGAATGCCTTTTATGGCGTGCTCGGCACCACCGCCTGTCGATTCTTCGATCCGCGCCTGGCGTCGTCGATCACCATGCGCGGCCATCAGATCATGCGACAAACCAAAGCGTTAATTGAAGCACAGGGTTATGACGTGATCTACGGTGACACCGACTCAACATTTGTCTGGCTGAAAGGCGCACATTGCGAAGAAGAGGCGGCGAAAATCGGTCGCGCACTGGTACAGCACGTTAACGCCTGGTGGGCGGAAACGCTGCAAAAACAACGGCTGACCAGCGCACTGGAACTGGAGTATGAAACTCATTTCTGCCGTTTTCTGATGCCTACCATTCGCGGAGCTGATACCGGCAGTAAAAAGCGTTATGCCGGGCTGATTCAGGAAGGCGACAAGCAACGGATGGTGTTTAAAGGACTGGAAACCGTGCGTACCGACTGGACACCGCTGGCTCAGCAGTTTCAGCAGGAGCTGTATTTGCGTGTCTTTCGCAATGAACCGTATCAGGAATACGTGCGCGAAACTATCGACAAACTGATGGCGGGCGAACTGGATGCCCGACTGGTTTACCGTAAACGACTCCGCCGCCCGCTAAGCGAATATCAACGAAATGTGCCGCCTCACGTACGCGCTGCTCGCCTTGCCGATGAAGAAAACCAAAAGCGCGGCCGCCCCTTGCAATACCAGAACCGCGGCACCATTAAGTACGTATGGACCACCAACGGCCCGGAGCCGCTGGACTATCAACGTTCGCCGCTGGATTACGAACACTATCTGACCCGCCAGCTTCAACCTGTGGCGGAAGGAATACTCCCCTTTATTGAGGATAATTTTGCTACACTTATGACCGGGCAACTTGGGCTATTTTGAGCAAAAAAAGAGTTCGTCAGATGCCATTTTGATGCGTGACGAAAGCGCCGCCATCCAGTACCATAGCGCCCTTTCCATTCCTGGACCTGAATAACGCCACTACCGCATTAGCCTGGTAGCGGGTAGTTATTGCCTGCAATTAAAGATATAGAGCCAAACACATATGCCTTTTACACTTGGTCAACGCTGGATCAGCGATACAGAAAGCGAATTAGGACTTGGAACCGTTGTCGCGGTGGATGCGCGAACTGTCACTTTACTTTTCCCATCTACTGGTGAAAACCGTCTGTATGCACGCAGTGATTCTCCCGTGACCCGCGTGATGTTCAACCCCGGTGATACCATTACCAGCCATGACGGCTGGCAGATGCAAGTCGAAGAAGTAAAAGAAGAAAATGGCTTGCTGACCTATATCGGTACTCGCCTGGATACCGAAGAGTCCGGCGTGGCTCTGCGTGAAGTTTTCCTTGATAGCAAGCTGGTGTTCAGCAAACCGCAGGATCGTCTGTTTGCCGGGCAGATTGACCGTATGGACCGCTTTGCGTTGCGTTATCGCGCGCGTAAGTATTCCAGCGAACAGTTCCGTATGCCGTACAGCGGCCTGCGCGGTCAGCGTACCAGCCTGATCCCGCATCAGCTCAACATCGCGCATGATGTCGGCCGCCGCCATGCGCCGCGTGTCCTGCTGGCTGACGAAGTCGGTTTAGGGAAAACCATTGAAGCCGGGATGATCCTGCATCAGCAACTACTGTCTGGCGCTGCCGAGCGTGTGCTGATTATCGTGCCGGAAACCTTGCAACATCAGTGGCTGGTAGAAATGCTGCGCCGCTTCAACCTGCGTTTTGCGCTGTTTGATGACGAGCGTTACGCCGAAGCCCAGCACGACGCCTACAACCCGTTCGATACCGAACAACTGGTGATTTGCTCGCTAGATTTTGCCCGCCGCAGCAAACAGCGTCTGGAACATCTGTGCGAAGCCGAATGGGATCTTCTGGTTGTCGATGAAGCGCACCACCTGGTGTGGAGCGAAGATGCGCCGAGCCGTGAATATCAGGCCATTGAACAACTGGCAGAGCATGTGCCTGGCGTTCTGCTGCTGACCGCAACCCCGGAACAACTGGGGATGGAAAGCCACTTTGCCCGCCTGCGTCTGCTGGACCCGAACCGTTTCCACGATTTCGCGCAATTCGTTGAAGAGCAAAAAAATTATCGTCCGGTGGCCGATGCCGTTGCCATGCTGCTGGCTGGTAACAAACTGAGCAACGACGAGCTGAACATGTTAGGTGAAATGATTGGCGAGCAGGACATCGAACCGCTATTGCAGGCCGCAAACAGCGACAGTGAAGATGCCCAGAGCGCCCGTCAGGAGCTGGTTTCCATGCTGATGGATCGCCACGGCACCAGCCGCGTGCTGTTCCGTAACACGCGTAATGGCGTAAAAGGCTTCCCGAAACGCGAACTGCACACCATTAAGCTGCCGCTGCCGACGCAGTATCAGACGGCAATTAAAGTGTCCGGCATTATGGGCGCACGTAAGAGTGCGGAAGATCGCGCTCGCGATATGCTCTACCCGGAACGTATTTATCAGGAATTTGAAGGCGATAACGCCACCTGGTGGAACTTCGATCCGCGCGTTGAGTGGTTGATGGGCTACCTGACCAGCCACCGCTCGCAGAAAGTGCTGGTGATCTGCGCCAAAGCTGCCACCGCGCTGCAACTGGAGCAGGTACTGCGCGAGCGTGAAGGTATCCGCGCAGCCGTGTTCCACGAAGGCATGTCGATTATCGAACGTGACCGCGCTGCCGCCTGGTTTGCAGAAGAAGACACCGGCGCGCAGGTACTGCTGTGCTCAGAAATCGGTTCTGAAGGGCGTAACTTTCAGTTCGCCAGCCACATGGTGATGTTCGATCTGCCGTTCAACCCGGATCTGCTGGAACAGCGTATTGGTCGTCTGGATCGTATCGGTCAGGCGCACGATATTCAGATCCACGTACCTTATCTGGAGAAAACAGCCCAGTCGGTACTGGTGCGCTGGTATCACGAAGGTCTGGATGCATTCGAGCACACCTGCCCGACCGGACGCGCTATCTACGATAGTGTGTACAACGATCTGATTAACTACCTGGCTTCACCGGATCAAACCGAAGGCTTTGATGAGTTGATCAAAAATTGCCGCGAGCAACATGAAGCCCTGAAAGCGCAACTGGAGCAGGGCCGTGACCGTCTGCTGGAGATCCATTCCAACGGCGGCGAAAAAGCCCAGGCGCTGGCTGAAAGCATTGAAGAACAGGATGACGATACCAACCTGATCGCCTTCGCCATGAACCTGTTCGATATTATTGGTATCAACCAGGACGATCGTGGCGACAACCTGATCGTACTGACGCCTTCCGATCATATGCTGGTGCCGGACTTCCCGGGTTTGTCGGAAGACGGTATTACCATCACCTTCGACCGTGAAGTAGCGCTGGCGCGTGAAGATGCACAGTTTATTACCTGGGAGCATCCGCTGATCCGCAACGGTCTGGATCTGATCCTTTCTGGCGATACCGGCAGTAGCACGATTTCGCTGCTAAAAAACAAAGCGCTGCCTGTAGGCACGCTGTTGCTGGAGCTGATTTACGTGGTTGAAGCACAGGCACCGAAGCAGTTGCAACTCAACCGCTTCCTGCCGCCGACACCAGTGCGTATGCTGCTGGATAAAAACGGCAACAACCTGGCGGCGCAGGTAGAGTTTGAAACCTTCAACCGTCAGCTTAACGCAGTGAATCGCCACACCGGTAGCAAGCTGGTTAACACTGTGCAGCAAGAGGTTCACGCCATTCTGCAACTGGGCGAAGCGCAGATTGAGAAGTCTGCCCGTGCATTGATTGATGCGGCACGTAACGAAGCCGACGAAAAACTGTCTGCGGAACTGTCGCGCCTGGAAGCACTGCGTGCGGTTAACCCGAACATTCGTGACGACGAACTGGCTGCCATTGAGAGCAACCGTCAGCAGGTTATGGAAAGTCTGGATCAGGCAGGCTGGCGTCTGGATGCCCTGCGTTTGATCGTTGTAACGCATCAGTAACGGAGCCGAAGATGGGGATGGAAAACTACAATCCGCCGCAGGAACCCTGGCTGGTTGTCCTGTATCAGGATGATCACATTATGGTGGTCAACAAGCCGAGTGGGTTGTTGTCTGTGCCGGGGCGTCTGGAGGAGCACAAAGACAGCGTGATGACGCGCATTCAGCGTGATTATCCGCAGGCGGAATCGGTACATCGCCTGGATATGGTCACCAGCGGCGTGATTGTAGTGGCGCTGACTAAAGCCGCGGAGCGAGAATTAAAACGTCAGTTCCGCGAGCGCGAGCCGAAAAAGCAGTATGTGGCTCGCGTCTGGGGGCATCCATCCCCCGCCGAAGGTCTGGTCGATCTGCCACTGATTTGCGACTGGCCAAACCGCCCGAAACAGAAAGTCTGTTACGAAACGGGTAAGCCTGCGCAGACGGAATATGAAGTGGTGGAGTATGCGGCGGATAACACCGCAAGAGTGGTGTTAAAGCCGATTACCGGACGTTCTCATCAGCTACGTGTGCATATGCTGGCGCTGGGTCATCCGATTCTTGGCGATCGTTTTTATGCTTCACCAGAAGCGAGAGCGATGGCACCGCGGTTATTGTTACATGCAGAGATGTTGACGATTACCCATCCGGCATATGGCAATAGTATGACGTTTAAAGCGCCAGCGGATTTTTAATCGTCACGCTGGCGAAGTTCGGTAGGCCGGAGAAGGCGTTCACGCCGCATCCGGCAATTTTGCGCCGATTGCCTGATGCGACGCGGGCAGCGTCTTATCAGGCCTACAATTTGAAACTTATTTAAATCCTTTCTGCTGCTTAATCAGCTCATACGCTTGCTGAATTTCCTGTGCTTTCTGTTTCGCCATCTCCATCATCTCCGGCGGTAGACCTTTCGCCACCAGCTTATCCGGATGATGTTCGCTCATTAGCTTACGGTAGGCACGTTTAATGGTGGTCGCCTCATCCGTCGGCTTCACACCCAGCACATTACAGGCATCTTCCAGCGTCGGGCCTCGTTGCGCCTGCTGCCAGTTGCCACCGCCAGACTGTTGCTGATAACCGCCACCAAACTGCGCACCGCCCTGCATCATACGCAAGAACTGGTCAAACTGGGCGCGGGAGATCCCTAACTCTTCGGCAATCACATACAGCACTGCGCGTTCATTTGGATGCAGCGAACCATCGGCAAACGCCGCCTGAATCTGGATCTCCAGAAACATACGAATTAAGTCAAAACGACCAAAGCAGACACTGCGAAACTGTCGCATCTTTTCGCGCAGTGGGTAATTGTCTGATTTTCCGACCCGGAACGCATTTTGCGCCGCTGTACGGGAAGCGCCGTGTAAATTCATCCGATCCATGAGCAATGTGGCGACATGAATATCAGCCTCAGTAACACGTCCTTTGGATTTGGTTAAATGCCCCATCACTTCAAACGTGGTGGCAAAAAACAGCGCCTGACGCTCACGCTGGTTGGCGAACCACGCCATTTTGCGGCCACGGGCTTTATCAAACATATGGCCGATTAACAGACCTAATATAACGCCCCAAAAGCCGCCGCCCATCAGTAAGGCCACGGCCACGCCAATGATTTTTCCCCAATACTGCATATATTCCCCAAATCGACAGACGGATATCAGGGCTATCTCCCACAATATAAAGGTGCTTTTACCGTTTTCCGGCTGCGGTCAATTGTGGGACATCGCCTATAATTTGCATTATCATACCTGTCATTCAATGCCGTGCCTAACACCACTGACGCTATTCGGACAGGATTAACACTAGCGTAGAGATGACGAGTACGTTAGTCTCTGACCGTTTGTCACGCGCAACGTTACCGATGATGGAACAATAAAATCAACGTATGAAAAAACGTATCCCCACTCTCCTGGCCACCATGATTGCCACCGCCCTTTATAGTCAACAGGGACTGGCAGCCGACCTCGCCTCACAGTGTATGTTGGGCGTGCCAAGCTATGACCGTCCTCTGGTACAGGGCGATACTAACGACTTACCCGTGACGATTAATGCTGACCATGCAAAGGGGAATTACCCCGATGACGCCGTGTTTACTGGCAGCGTGGATATCATGCAGGGTAACAGCCGTCTGCAGGCCGACGAAGTGCAGCTCCATCAAAAAGAGGCACCAGGACAACCGGAACCTGTACGTACCGTTGATGCGCTCGGTAACGTCCATTACGACGATAACCAGGTGATCCTCAAGGGGCCGAAAGGTTGGACGAATCTGAACACCAAAGATACCAACGTCTGGGAAGGTGATTACCAGATGGTGGGTCGCCAGGGGCGCGGTAAAGCGGACCTGATGAAACAGCGTGGCGAAAACCGCTACACCATTCTGGATAACGGTAGCTTTACCTCCTGTCTGCCTGGTTCTGATACATGGAGCGTGGTAGGTAGCGAAATTATTCATGACCGCGAAGAACAAGTCGCAGAGATCTGGAACGCCCGCTTTAAAGTGGGTCCGGTTCCGATCTTTTATAGCCCGTATCTGCAGTTACCGGTGGGTGACAAACGCCGTTCAGGTTTCTTGATCCCGAACGCCAAGTACACATCTACCAACTATTTTGAGTTCTACCTGCCATATTACTGGAACATCGCGCCAAATATGGATGCCACCATCACGCCGCATTATATGCATCGTCGTGGCAACATTATGTGGGAAAACGAATTCCGTTATCTCACCCAGGCGGGTGCTGGCTTGATGGAGCTGGACTATCTACCTTCGGATAAAGTCTATGAAGATGAACATCCAGAAGATAGCAATTCACGTCGTTGGTTGTTCTACTGGCAACACTCCGGGGTCATGGATCAGGTGTGGCGCTTTAACATCGACTACACCAAAGTTAGCGACCCTACCTATTTCAATGACTTCGATAACAAGTACGGTTCCAGTACTGATGGTTACGCAACGCAAAAATTCAGCGTTGGCTATGCGGTGCAAAACTTCAATGCCACCGTTTCAACCAAGCAGTTCCAGGTCTTCAGCGAGCAAAACACCAGTAGCTACTCGGCAGAGCCGCAGTTAGACGTTAACTACTACCAGAATGATGTTGGTCCGTTTGATACGCGTATTTACGGCCAGGCAGTGCACTTTGTTAACACCAGAGACGACATGCCTGAAGCAACCCGTGTTCACCTGGAACCGACCATCAATTTGCCGCTCTCTAATAACTGGGGCAGCATCAATACCGAAGCGAAGTTGCTGGCAACCCATTATCAGCAAACCAATCTTGACTGGTATAACTCCAGAAACACGACCAAGCTGGACGAATCCGTTAACCGTGTGATGCCGCAATTCAAAGTTGACGGCAAAATGGTCTTTGAACGCGATATGGAAATGCTGGCACCGGGTTACACCCAAACGCTGGAACCGCGCGCGCAATATCTGTACGTGCCGTATCGCGATCAGAGCGATATCTACAACTACGATTCTGCTTTGTTGCAATCCGACTACTCGGGCCTGTTCCGGGACCGGACTTACGGCGGTCTTGACCGTATTTCTTCCGCTAACCAGGTGACGACCGGTGTCACATCTCGCATATATGATGATGCTGCCGTTGAACGTTTTAATATTTCCGTTGGTCAAATCTACTATTTCACGGAGTCTCGCACCGGCGATGACAACATAAAATGGGAGAATGACGACAAAACTGGCTCACTGGTATGGGCAGGCGATACTTACTGGCGCATCTCCGAGCGTTGGGGGCTGCGTGGCGGGATTCAGTACGATACTCGTCTGGATAACGTAGCAACCAGTAGCTCCAGCATTGAATACCGTCGGGATGAAGACCGTCTGGTGCAGTTCAACTACCGTTACGCCAGCCCGGAATATATTCAGGCTACATTGCCTAAATACTATTCCACTGCCGAACAGTATAAGAACGGTATTTCGCAGGTAGGTGCCGTCGCCAGTTGGCCGATTGCCGATCGTTGGTCAATCGTTGGAGCCTACTACTACGATACCAATGCGAACAAGCAGGCCGACTCAATGTTAGGTGTGCAATACAGCTCCTGCTGCTATGCGATTCGCGTCGGTTACGAGCGGAAGCTGAACGGTTGGGATAACGATAAACAACATGCGGTATATGACAACGCAATCGGCTTTAACATCGAACTGCGCGGCCTGAGTTCCAACTACGGTCTGGGTACGCAAGAGATGCTACGTTCGAACATTCTGCCGTATCAAAACTCTTTGTGATTTGTTGATTTACCACGTAATCCGCAGTGCGGTTAATTGAAATGGAAAAAGTATGAAGAACTGGAAAACGCTGCTTCTCGGTATCGCGATGATCGCGAATACCAGTTTCGCTGCCCCCCAGGTAGTCGATAAAGTCGCAGCCGTCGTCAATAACGGCGTCGTGCTGGAAAGCGACGTTGATGGATTAATGCAGTCGGTAAAAATGAATGCCGCCCAGGCAAGGCAGCAACTTCCTGATGACGCGACACTGCGCCACCAAATCATGGAGCGTTTGATCATGGATCAAATCCTCCTGCAGATGGGGCAGAAAATGGGAGTAAAAATCTCCGATGAGCAGCTCGATCAGGCGATTGCTAACATTGCCAAACAGAACAACATGACGCTGGATCAGATGCGCAGCCGTCTGGCCTACGATGGACTGAACTACAACACCTATCGTAACCAGATCCGCAAAGAGATGATTATCTCTGAAGTGCGTAACAACGAAGTACGTCGTCGCATCACTATCCTGCCGCAGGAAGTTGAAGCTCTGGCGCAGCAGGTCGGTAATCAGAATGATGCCAGCACTGAACTGAACTTGAGCCACATCCTGATCCCGCTGCCGGAAAATCCGTCTTCTGAGCAGGTGAACGAAGCGGAAACGCAGGCGCGCGCCATTGTCGATCAGGCTCGTAACGGCGCTGATTTCGGTAAGCTGGCGATCGCTCACTCTGCCGATCAGCAGGCGCTGAACGGTGGCCAGATGGGCTGGGGCCGCATTCAGGAACTGCCAGGGATTTTCGCCCAGGCATTAAGTACCGCGAAGAAAGGCGATATTGTTGGTCCGATTCGTTCCGGCGTCGGCTTCCACATTCTGAAAGTTAACGACCTGCGCGGCGAAAGCAAAAATATCTCGGTGACCGAAGTACACGCTCGCCATATTCTGCTGAAACCATCTCCGATCATGACTGACGAACAGGCCCGCGTGAAACTGGAACAGATTGCTGCCGATATCAAGAGTGGCAAAACCACGTTTGCCGCTGCGGCGAAAGAGTTCTCCCAGGATCCCGGCTCTGCTAACCAGGGCGGCGATCTCGGCTGGGCTACGCCAGATATTTTTGATCCGGCCTTCCGTGACGCGCTGACCCGTCTGAACAAAGGTCAAATGAGCGCACCGGTTCACTCTTCATTCGGCTGGCATTTAATCGAACTGCTGGATACCCGTAATGTTGATAAAACCGATGCGGCGCAGAAAGATCGTGCTTACCGGATGCTGATGAACCGTAAGTTCTCGGAAGAAGCAGCAAGCTGGATGCAGGAACAACGCGCCAGCGCCTATGTGAAAATTTTGAGCAACTAATGGTTAAAACCCAACGTGTTGTGATCACTCCCGGCGAGCCAGCCGGGATTGGCCCGGACTTAGTTGTCCAGCTTGCACAACGTGAGTGGCCGGTCGAACTGGTTGTTTGTGCCGATACCACTCTCCTTACCGACCGGGCAGCGATGCTCGGTTTGCCGCTTACCCTCCGCCCTTATTCCCCCAACTCCCCTGCGCAACCGCAAACTGCGGGCACATTAACGCTGCTTCCTGTCGCGCTACGTGCATCTGTAACTGTGGGTCAATTAGCGGTTGAAAATGGGCATTATGTGGTGGAGACGCTGGCGCGAGCGTGCGATGGCTGCCTGAACGGTGAATTTGCCGCGCTGATCACCGGGCCGGTGCATAAAGGCGTCATTAACGACGCCGGTATTCCGTTTACCGGTCATACCGAGTTTTTCGAAGAACGCTCGCAGGCGAAAAAAGTGGTGATGATGCTGGCGACCGAAGAACTTCGCGTCGCGCTGGCAACCACGCATTTACCGCTGCGCGATATTGCTGACGCCATCACCCCACAACTTCTGCACGAAGTGATTGCTATTTTACATCACGATTTGCGTACGAAATTTGGCATTGCCGAACCGCAGATTCTGGTCTGTGGCCTGAATCCGCACGCGGGCGAAGGCGGTCATATGGGCACGGAAGAGATAGACACCATCATTCCAGTGCTCGACGAGTTACGGGCGCAGGGGATGAAACTCAACGGGCCGCTGCCTGCCGATACCCTGTTTCAGCCTAAATATCTCGACAACGCCGACGCGGTGCTGGCGATGTACCACGATCAGGGTCTTCCCGTGCTAAAATACCAGGGCTTCGGGCGCGGTGTGAACATTACGCTGGGCCTGCCCTTTATTCGCACATCTGTTGACCACGGCACCGCGCTGGAACTGGCGGGACGTGGCAAAGCTGATGTCGGCAGTTTTATTACGGCGCTTAATCTCGCCATCAAAATGATTGTTAATACCCAATGAATAAACGAGTCCACCAGGGCCACTTAGCCCGTAAACGCTTCGGGCAAAACTTTCTCAACGATCAGTTCGTGATCGACAGCATTGTTTCTGCCATTAACCCGCAGAAGGGTCAGGCGATGGTCGAAATCGGCCCCGGTCTGGCAGCGTTGACCGAGCCTGTCGGTGAGCGTCTGGATCAACTGACGGTCATCGAACTTGACCGCGATCTGGCGGCACGTCTGCAAACGCATCCGTTCTTAGGCCCGAAACTGACGATTTATCAGCAGGATGCAATGACCTTTAACTTCGGTGAACTGGCCGAGAAAATGGGTCAGCCGCTACGTGTTTTCGGTAACCTGCCATATAACATCTCCACACCGTTGATGTTCCATCTGTTTAGCTATACTGATGCCATTGCCGACATGCACTTTATGTTGCAAAAAGAGGTGGTGAATCGTCTGGTTGCAGGACCGAACAGCAAAGCGTATGGTCGATTAAGCGTCATGGCGCAATATTATTGCAACGTGATCCCGGTGCTGGAAGTACCGCCATCAGCCTTTACACCACCACCAAAAGTGGATTCCGCCGTCGTGCGCCTGGTTCCTCATGCAACGATGCCTTACCCGGTTAAAGATGTTCGCGTGTTAAGCCGTATCACCACCGAAGCCTTTAACCAGCGTCGTAAAACCATTCGTAACAGTCTCGGCAATCTGTTTAGCGTCGAGGTGTTAACAGGAATGGGCATCGACCCGGCGATGCGAGCGGAAAACATCTCTGTCGCGCAATATTGCCAGATGGCGAACTATCTGGCGGAGAACGCGCCTTTGCAGGAGAGTTAACGATGATCAATTCGCCCCGAGTGTGTATTCAGGTTCAAAGTGTTTACATTGAAGCGCAGTCTTCACCTGATAATGAGCGTTACGTTTTTTCTTATACTGTAACCATACGCAACCTGGGGCGAGCGCCAGTGCAGTTGTTGGGACGTTACTGGCTGATCACTAACGGCAATGGCCGTGAAACCGAAGTCCAGGGCGAAGGTGTGGTGGGCGTCCAGCCACATATCGCCCCTGGCGAAGAGTACCAGTACACCAGCGGTGCGATTATCGAAACACCGATGGGCACCATGCAGGGTCACTACGAAATGATCGATGAAAACGGCGTTCCGTTCAGCATCGATATTCCCGTATTCCGACTCTCCGTTCCAATACTCATTCATTAAAATAATATGGCGACATACCTTATTGGCGATGTTCATGGCTGTTACGATGAACTGATCGCATTGCTACACAAAATAGAATTTACCCCTGGGAAAGATACCCTCTGGCTGACGGGCGACCTGGTCGCGCGCGGCCCTGGTTCGCTGGATGTCCTGCGCTACGTGAAATCATTAGGTGACAGCGTGCGTCTGGTACTGGGCAATCACGATTTACACCTTCTGGCGGTATTCGCCGGAATCAGCCGCAACAAGCCGAAAGATCGCCTGACTCCTTTACTGGAAGCACCTGACGCCGACGAGTTACTTAACTGGCTACGCCGTCAGCCTTTACTGCAAATCGACGAAGAGAAAAAACTGGTGATGGCCCATGCGGGGATCACGCCGCAATGGGACTTAGAGACCGCCAAAGAGTGTGCTCACGACGTAGAAGCGGTGTTGTCGAGTGACTCCTATCCTTTCTTCCTTGACGCCATGTACGGCGACATGCCGAACAACTGGACGCCAGAGTTACGTGGTCTGGCGCGACTGCGTTTTATCACCAACGCATTTACCCGGATGCGTTTTTGCTTCCCGAACGGTCAACTGGATATGTACAGCAAAGAGTCGCCGGAAGACGCACCTGCACCGTTGAAACCGTGGTTTACCATTCCTGGGCCAGTTAGCGAAGAGTACAACATTGTGTTTGGTCACTGGGCATCGCTGGAAGGAAAAGGCACACCGGAAGGCATTTACGCGCTGGATACCGGTTGCTGCTGGGGCGGTTCATTAACCTGCCTGCGCTGGGAAGATAAGCAGTATTTTGTCCAGCCGTCGAACCGGCACAAGGATATGGGGGAAGCGGCGGCGTCTTAAACACAGCCTGATACAGGAAGGCCGGATAAGACGCGACCGGCGTCGCATCCGGCACTAGCCGTCAATTCTATACAAACTTACCGCCGTTCCAGAATCTCAAAGCAATAGCTGTGAGAGTTCTGCGCATCGGCGTCGTGGAACTCGCTGAACACCGATTCCCAGTCATCCGGCTCGTAATCCGGGAAATGGGTGTCGCCTTCTACTTCCGCATCGATATGCGTCAGATACAGTTTTTGCGCTTTCGGCAGAAACTGCTCGTATACGCGACCGCCGCCAATCACCATAATCTCCGGTACGTCACCACAGGCAGCGATGGCTTCATCAACCGATTTCACCCACATTACGCGATCATCCGTACCCGGCTGGCTGCTAATGACAATATTCTTGCGTCCAGGTAACGGGCGACCAATGGATTCCCAGGTATGGCGACCCATAATCACAGGTTTATTTAAGGTGTTACGTTTAAACCAGGCGAGATCGGCAGGCAGATTCCACGGCATGGCGTTTTCCATGCCGATAACGCGATCTACCGCTAGCGCCGCAATCAAACTGATCATTGATGATTTCCCGATAAAAAAAATTGTCGTCACTATACGTAAAGCGTAAACCTTCGTCGACTGGCGAGAGGATGATGTTGAGGAAAATTTTTATTTTGCTGGCGAGTCCACGCTATGTCCCTGGACTCGCCGCATTACAGTTGCGCAAAAACAAACAGTTAGTTGTAAAGCATGCGACACATCACACTTTTTGATTACAACGGCTTAGTTTCTGGCTCATCCGCCATGTTGCCGGTATGTTTCCCTTCTTCGGTTCCCTGCCAGCCATGCCGTTGAATTAATGACAGATGTTCCCGGTCTTCAGTAATGATTTCGCTTAACATCGCGCTGGTGCGTTTATAGACTGCCGCGCGGGCTTTGGTGTCGTTTTCGCCCATCGCCATCTCTTCCACCATTTGAATATTAAAGCGGCGGAACACATCAGCACGTTCTCGCGCTTCATATGGCCCCAGGCCTAAACTTTCCAGCGCCAGACGCCCGGTTTTGAGCGCTCCCTCAAAGGTTTCACGCTCTGGCCTTTCCACGCCAGCCTGGCGCAAACGAATGTAGTGATCGACATCACGGGCGCGGGCAATAATCTGCAGATGCGGAAAATGTTCTTTCACCATCTCCGTCAGTTGCAGGTTGGTTTGCGGATCGTCAATGGCATTAATCAGCACTTCCGCTTTCGCCGCTCCGGCAGATTCCAGCAAATCCATCCGCGTGGCATCGCCGTAAAACACCTTCATGCCAAATTTGCGCAACGTTTCTATATGGTCAGGATCATGATCGAGCACAACCATTTTCACTCCGCTGGAGAGCAGCAAACGTCCGGTGATCTGACCAAAACGCCCGAATCCGGCAACAATCACCCGCGGCTGTTCTTCGTCGATCTCATCAGCTTCGCGCGCCTCTTCAGTGCCGGATTGCTCAAGACGGTTGAGGATCACCAGCAAAATCGGCGTTGCTGCCATCGACAGCGCCACCGCCAGGGTCAATGATTTCGCCCACTCCGGCTCCAGCACATTCGCCATTTGCGCCGCGCCAAACACCACAAAGGCAAACTCACTGCCCTGCCCTAACAGCACCGCAAACCAGCGACGCTGTTTATTCGGCACCTGCAACGGTCTGGCAATCAGCCACAGCATGGCAATCTTGATGATGAGGAAACCGAACAGCAGAATGACAATGCGCAACGGGTTTTCAATCAGCGTGCCAAAGTCTATCGACATCCCAACACCGATAAAAAACAACCCTAACAACAAGCCTTTGAACGGTTCGATATCGCTTTCCAGCGCATGACGATATTCCGAGCTTGCCAGCAGCACGCCCGCCAGAAACGCGCCCATCGCCATCGACAGACCAACCTCTTCCAGCAGCAAACCGAAGCCAAACACGAGGAATAAAGCCACTGCACTAAACACTTCCCGCAAGCCAGAGCGGGCAACAAAACGCAGCGCCGGACGCGTAACATAGCGCCCCAGTAATACCACCAGCACCAGCGCGCCCGCCACTTTTAACGCTGACAAGGCAAATGCACCTAGCGTAGTCGAGGCACTGCTCGCCGCCAGCAAGGGGATCATCGCCACCAGCGGGATCGCCGCGATATCCTGGAACAGCAGCACCGCAAAGGCACTGCGCCCCATTTGCGTCACCGTCAGGTTGCGTTCATTCATCGCCTGCATGGCAATCGCCGTTGATGAGAGCGCCAGCGTCATGCCAATCAGTTCTGCCACCTGCCAGCGCATACCGAGTAACATGCAGAACAGCCCCAGCAGGCCGCCGCAAACCACCATCTGCAATGCGCCACCGCCGAATACTGCCGCCCGCAGCTTCCACAGCCTTTGTGGGTCGAGTTCGAGACCGATGATAAACAGCATCAGCACCACGCCGATTTCGGCAAAGTGCAGAATAGATTCAGCATCGGTCACCAGCCGCAGCCCCCACGGGCCAATAATGCAACCTGCAATCAGGTAGCCAAGTACCGAACCAAGACCGAGACGTACTGCAATCGGCACAATCAGCGCCGCCGAACCGAGATAAATCAGCGCCTGAATCAGCGTATGACTATCCATGATGTGCCTCCTGCCATTCCAGCAGACGTTGCTTATAGTGGCGCGCCTGCCCTTCGAGAGTTTCGTCGTCACAAATAAAGGTACAGTGCATGGCAAACGGCGGCAGCCATTTCAGCCCGCAGTAGATTGCCGTCGCCTGTAGCGGCTGCGACAACACATCAAAGCCCGGATGAGTACCAATCTCAAAATGACTTTCCCCACCGCCAGTCGTCACCGCCCACAGCAAATGTTTGCCATGCAACGCCGTACCGCCGTGTCCGTAAGCCCAGCCGTGTGAGAAGACTTTATCGATCCACAATTTGAGCAACGGCGGAATGCTGTACCACTGCATTGGGTGCTGCCAGACGATCAGATCGGCACGAGAGAGCGCCTCCTGCTCGGCCGCTATATCGATATTGAAGTCAGGATAGAGTTGATAAAGAGAGCGGATTTCGACGCCTTCCAGCGTCCTTGCCTGTTCAAGCATCCGTTTATTCGCATGGGAATGATGCGGATACGGATGCGCATAAATGATTAGAATCATAGTTAGCCTGCGCGTTTACACCTTTGTTTTCCACAAAGTGTAGTCACATATTCACGCGGCTTATAGTCAATAATATTGATTCAAAAAAGAGAGAAATCTGAATAAGTTATCCTGCACGCTGCCTGCGAATTGTCATATTACTGGTCTGCGCCAACGACATCCCACGCGTCTCCGGAGCAAACGCCACAGAAATCAGCAGGCCAAACAGCGAGATCCCCGCCCCCATCAGCATAGTATTGCTGATACCGTAATTATTAATAAAGATCGGCAGCGCCCAGGTTGAGATAATTGTACCGATACGACTCAGAGACATAATGACGCCCACGGCTGAGGCGCGAATATCCGTCGGGAAGAGTTCATTAGGATAAAGCCACTGCAAATTGCCTGGCCCGCCGGAGAAAAACGCGTACACCGCAAACGCCATGACCACCAGCCAGATCCCCATATCCGGGATCAGCCCCAAAACCGCCAATGCCAGCGTCATCATGGCAAAGCTGCCGATCAACAATGGACGTCGTCCAGCAGTGTTCAGCCAGAGCATCGGCGGAATACAGCCGAGCATAAAGAACAGGCTAATCACCACGTTTCCCAGCGCCGCGTTTTTGCCGACGCCTAACCCCAGAAGACCGACGATTTGTGGGCCAAAGGTGTAAATGGCGAACATCGGGATCACCTGGCAGGTCCAGATGGCGGCCACAAACAGGACAAAAGGAAAATGGCGGCGGTTAAACAGATCGCGAAAACGAGTTTGTTGCGGCTGCTCTTCATCGAAAACCACCGGTTCGCCAAACAATTTGATCATCATCTCTTCGCACTCTTTCACTCGCCCTTTGCGCAACAGCCAACGGGGAGATTCGGGCAGTTCGAATCGACCAATCAAAATCAACAAACACGGGATCGCCGCACTGCCCAGCATCCAGCGCCAGCCGCCTTCCACATCATAAAGCCAGTAGCCGACCAGATCGGCACAGGTCGCGCCGACATACCACATAGCGGCGATAAAGCTGATGGAGAACGCCCGCTGACGGGTGCTGGAGAACTCGGTGATCATCGAGGTAGCGATGGGATAATCCGCGCCGATAACAATGCCGATGAGCACCCGCATCACCAGCAGTTCGACAGGTGATGAGACAAACATCGTCGCAACAGAAATCCCCCCGATAGCAATGATATCGATGAGAAACATTTTGCGCCGTCCGACTTTATCGGAGATATAGCCAAACAGCGATGTGCCAACGAACAGCCCGGCGAGGGTTCCCGCGCCCAGCAGGCCGATCCAGTCAGCGTCCAGTTTTAGCGCCGGAGTCAGTTGCTCCAGCGCCACGCCGATCATTACCAACACATAGCCATCCAGAAACGGGCCACCGCTTCCCCACAGCAAAATACGGCGGTGAATAGAGGAGAATTTGAGATCGTCAAAGTTTCTGGACGGTTGCATGGGTTGATCCTGTTTTTTAGCAATGGGGGGTCAGTACGGCGTTACGTATCAGACCAACATCAGCCGTAACGAAACTCCACGCCAAAGGTGCCGCGCGGGTATTCCCACTGCTCCAGCGCCGACCCCAGCCCAAGAATGCGGCAGGTTCCACACTCCAGACATCCGGCGTAATCGAAGCGTACGCTGCCGTCATCCTGTTTTTTGTACAGACCCGCCGGGCACGCTTTCACCAGCAGTTCCAACGCCTGTTTATCGGCATCAGACTTCACAACAATGTGCGGATGCTCTTCATCAACATTGAATTTATTGACGCCCAGTTTGACGTCCACATTGACGGGAGAAGTCATAAAACGGTCACTCCTTTCATGCCATCCTTGATCAGATTGATGAAACCCACTTTCTTGCTGTGGCGGAGGATTTTCTTGCGCATCAGTTCCGGCGCACTGCCATCAATGGTGAACAGGTCACGCGCCACACCCACCGCCAGTTCCGGATAGCCGCTAAACATACGTGGGTTATCAAGAAAAGCCGGTAGCTTCTGGTACATACGCATATCGCGCAGCGGGCCACTCTCCAGATGCTGACGATACTCCGCCAGTTTCTGCTTACTGAAATCGTCGTTTTTCATCGCTGAAAGCACGGTTTTCGCTGCTGCTTCTCCGGCGGCAATCGCCAGATCCATACCACGAATGGTAAAGCCGAGATTCATACACATTCCGGCGGCATCACCGGCAATCAGCACGCCGTCGCCAACCAGTTCCGGCAACATGTTGATACCCGCTTCTGGCACTACGTGAGCAGAGTATTCCACCAGCTTGCCACCCGCGATCAGCGGTGCAACTGCCGGATGCTGTTTGAAATCTTCCAGCATTTGTGGCACCGATTTCTTCGCGTCATGCAGATGATGCAGGCCGCAAACCAGCCCCAGTGACAGGGTGTTTTCATTGGTATAAAGGAAGCCACCGCCCATCAGGCCATCGGTGGGTGCCCCCGCAAACAGGCAGGCCGCGCCCTGATTACCCTGCAACTGAAAACGGTCTTCGAGAACCAACTTCGGTAACTCGATCAATTCCTTCACGCCAACCGCCACATCCGTCGGTTTGACGCGTTTCGCCATTCCCAGCTTTTCGGCAAGAATGGAGTTCACACCATCAGCGAGGATCACCGTTTTCGCTTCAATCACATCGCCATCGGCTTCTACGCCGACAACTTTGCCATCGCGCTGCACAAGGTTATCGACGCGAATTCCGGTAATTAACTGCGCGCCCGCTTCTTCGGCCTGCTCCATCAGCCAGGCATCAAATTTGCTGCGTAAAACGGAGTAAGAGCGCTGGGATGGCGAGGTTTCGTCGCCATTGCAGTAGTCCATAGTCATCGCTGACTTTTCGGTCATAAACGCAAGTTTTTCATGAGTGATTAGGCGTTCAACGGGGGCGCTTTCGGCAAAACCAGGAATGATGTGTTCCAGACTGTGGGCATAGAGACGCCCGCCGGTAACATTCTTAGCGCCAGCGGAATTGCCACGCTCGATAACTAACACTTGTGCCCCTTCGCGGGCGAGCACCAGCGCGGCAACCGAACCGGCCAGCCCTGCACCAACGATGATGGCATCAAAGATATCTTCGGACATAAGAACTCCCTGTCAGCGGCAGGGCCGAAAGCAGCCCTGCCAGAGTAGATCAACGCGCTAAAGCCGCCGTCAGCGCCGGAAGGATCTTCACGGCGTCGCCAACAATGCCGTAATCCGCGTACTGGAAGATCGGCGCATTTTTATCTTTGTTGATAGCGAAAATGGTTTGTGACGCATTAGCGCCAACCATGTGCTGGATCTGCCCGGAGATCCCCACGGCCAGGTACAGTTCAGGTTTCAGCATCAGGTTGGAGATACCAACATAGCGCTCGTGCTCCATCCATTTTTCGTTTTCCGCCACCGGACGAGAACAGGCCAACTCCGCGCCAATCGCCTGGCAAAGTTGCTCTGCCAACGCAATGTTCTCTTTGCAGCCAATGCCGCGACCGACGCTAACCACCAGACGGGCTTTGTCGAGATCGACACTGTTGCTCTGGCGCGCCTGCGTTGCCGTGCGGGTAACCGCCACAGCCGGAGACTGCCACTCCACGGTGTGCGTTTCACCTGTACTTGACGTGTCCGGCTGAGCCGCATCGAACGTGCCGCTGCTGATGGTCAGTACCGCATACGGCGTGGCAATGCGTTCTTCGCCAATCGCCAGGCCGCCGTAAACCATGTGTTTCACCGTCGCTTTACCATCCTGCACGCTGACGGCGCTGGCATCGTTAGAAACCGCCGCTTTCAGGCGATAACCCAGTTTCGCCGCCAGTAATTTGCCGCGACGGGTGTTTGGCAGTAGTACCAGACCGTCTGTACCGTGCTGGCGAATGGTGTCTGCCATCACTCCGGCGTAATCTTCGATCATCCGATCGTCCGGTTTGCCGCTTAATTTCCAGACATGATTAGCACCAAACTGGATTGCCTGTGCGCCGTCGTCGTCACTCAGAACAAACGCATTGATTTGATGAGCTAAAGCCTGCGCGCCGTTCATCAGTTCCGGCAGACGAGAAGGGGTATCGCTGAATACCCAGACTTGAGAAAACGTGTTCATAGCATCCCCTGTAATTAAATGACTTTGCGAAGATTTTCAGCAAATGCGGCGATCTGTTCTTCGCCGTCGCCTTCAATCACGATGCGCTGACGCTCGCGCTGTTTCGGTGCGGCAACCTGTTGTTCAGACCAGACTGCCTGTGCGTTAAAACCGATATCCGCCGCCGACCACACCTGGACTGGCTTTTTCGCCGCGCCAAGAATGGCTTTCATCGAAGGAATTTGTGGGGCATTGATATCAGTGGAAACAGCAACGACCGCAGGCAGCGGGATGCTTAAAGTTTCTGTTTCATCTTCCAGTTCGCGCTCAACGGTGAGGGTATCTGCCGTCAGGGAGAGGATTTTGCTGACACCGTTAACTGCCGGAATGTTGAGGATTTCACCCACCAGCAGACCAACCTGCTGGGCATAAAGGTCGGAAGAACCGTCACCACAGAGGATCAGATCAAAGCCTGCTTTCTGCGCCGCGGCAGCCAGTGCAGTCGCAGTTTGTTGCGGCAGTGCCTGCTCGAACTGGTCATCAATCACCACAATCAGTTCATCCGGGCCGCGAGACAGCACATCTTTACGTCCTTTGGCGTTAGTCAGGGCTTTGCCGCCCACACTTAAAGCCGTCACCTGCGCCTCAGTCGCCTGCTGTTTTAACTGGCAAGCCGCTTCAATAGCGTTCAGATCATATTGGCTTATTTTCGCATCGGCTTTGCTGAGATCTAATGAACCATCAGCATTATTGATCGCAATATCCTGTTCATCAGGCACGCACTTATAGCAAGTAATAATCTTCATTGCATCTCCAGAAATCATGAAGGAAACGTCGTTCATATCGGTGGTGTTAATTACAGATATCACGTCATTTAATTCTGGAATAAAACTTTAATCACCAATATTGAAAATGTCACACGTAGATAAATCCAACTTTCAATATTGTTAAGCGCCTCACCAATATTGAAAATACGGTGTTGAAAGAAGAAATTTTCAATATTGTTTTATGGATCACCAATATTGAAAGTCAGATGCTGGATTTTCACTCAAAACCAAACTCATTTAATTGATTAATAACGAATATTTAAATTAAAACACTCTGTTTTTATCCGATAAAAACCTGTGATAACCATCACAGAATACAGCCAATTGAATACCCATTATGAGTTAGCCATTAACGCGTTCACGAGGTTAATAATAATTATATTAAATGTTAACAAAAATAAAACAAACGGGGACGTAAAATAAATATTTATTTTTACAGTGGAATTAACTCATGAAAGATGAAAAAAGAAAAACGGGAATAGAACCGAAGGTATTCTTTCCGCCGTTAATAATCGTTGGCATACTTTGCTGGCTTACAGTCAGAGATTTGGATGCGGCGAATGTCGTTATTAATGCCGTATTCAGTTACGTCACCAATGTATGGGGATGGGCATTTGAATGGTATATGGTGGTCATGCTTTTCGGCTGGTTCTGGCTGGTGTTTGGCCCGTATGCCAAAAAGCGTTTAGGTAACGAACCACCCGAGTTCAGTACCGCCAGTTGGATCTTTATGATGTTCGCCTCCTGTACGTCAGCCGCCGTGCTGTTCTGGGGATCGATTGAGATCTACTACTACATCTCCACGCCGCCATTTGCTTTAGAGCCAAACTCCACTGGCGCGAAAGAGCTGGGGCTGGCCTACAGTTTGTTCCACTGGGGGCCGTTACCGTGGGCGACTTACAGTTTCCTTTCCGTCGCCTTCGCGTACTTCTTCTTCGTTCGCAAAATGGATGTGATTCGCCCCAGTTCCACCCTGGTGCCGCTGGTGGGTGAAAAACACGCCAAAGGGTTGTTTGGTACTATCGTCGATAACTTCTACCTGGTGGCGCTGATCTTCGCAATGGGCACCAGTCTCGGCCTTGCCACACCGCTGGTGACCGAGTGTATGCAGTATCTGTTTGGTATTCCGCATACCCTGCAACTGGATGCCATTATCATTACCTGCTGGATCATCCTCAACGCTATCTGCGTGGCCTGTGGTCTGCAAAAAGGGGTAAAAATCGCCAGCGATGTGCGCAGCTATTTGAGTTTCCTGATGCTCGGCTGGGTGTTCATCGTCAGCGGTGCCAGCTTCATCATGAACTACTTCACCGACTCGGTGGGGATGTTGCTGATGTATCTGCCGCGCATGCTGTTCTATACCGATGCCGTTGGCAAAGGCGGCTTCCCGCAGGGATGGACCGTATTCTACTGGGCATGGTGGGTGATTTACGCCATCCAGATGAGCATCTTCCTGGCGCGTATCTCCCGTGGTCGAACCGTGCGTGAACTGTGCTTCGGTATGGTGATGGGGCTGACAGCATCCACCTGGATCCTGTGGACTGTACTCGGTAGTAATACTCTGCTGTTGATGGATAAAAACATCATCAACATTCCGAATCTGATCGAACAGTACGGCGTGGCTCGCGCCATCATCGAAACCTGGGCCGCTCTGCCTCTCAGCACCGCCACCATGTGGGGCTTCTTTATTCTCTGCTTTATTGCCACTGTCACCCTGATTAACGCCTGCTCTTACACCCTGGCGATGTCCACCTGTCGTGAAGTGCGCGACGGCGAAGAACCACCGCTGCTGGTGCGCATTGGCTGGTCAATTCTGGTTGGCATTATCGGCATTGTTCTGCTGGCGCTCGGCGGCCTGAAACCGATTCAAACCGCCATTATCGCCGGAGGATGCCCGCTGTTCTTCGTCAACATTATGGTGACGCTCTCCTTTATTAAAGACGCGAAACAGAACTGGAAAGATTAATTACCCCCAAAATATCAAGAGGTTGAAAGATGGATTTTAATTTAAATGATGAGCAGGAACTGTTTGTCGCCGGTATCCGAGAACTGATGGCCAGCGAAAACTGGGAAGCCTATTTTGCCCAGTGTGACCGTGACAGCGTCTACCCGGAGCGTTTTGTCAAAGCCCTGGCGGATATGGGTATCGACAGTCTGCTGATCCCGGAAGAGCACGGTGGTCTGGACGCGGGATTCGTTACCCTCGCCGCAGTGTGGATGGAACTGGGTCGTTTGGGGGCACCAACTTATGTGCTGTACCAGTTGCCGGGCGGGTTCAACACTTTCCTGCGTGAAGGTACACAGGAGCAGATCGACAAGATCATGGCTTTCCGCGGCACCGGTAAGCAGATGTGGAACTCAGCGATTACCGAACCGGGCGCTGGTTCCGATGTGGGTAGCCTGAAAACGACTTATACCCGTAGAGATGGTAAGATTTATCTTAATGGTAGTAAGTGTTTTATTACCAGTAGCGCCTACACCCCATATATCGTGGTGATGGCGCGCGACGGCGCTTCTCCGGACAAACCTGTCTACACCGAATGGTTTGTCGATATGAGCAAACCAGGAATCAAAGTGACCAAACTTGAGAAGCTCGGTCTGCGTATGGATAGCTGCTGTGAAATCACCTTTGACGATGTGGAACTGGACGAGAGAGACATGTTCGGTCGCGAAGGTAACGGCTTTAACCGCGTAAAAGAAGAGTTCGACCACGAACGTTTCCTGGTAGCCCTCACCAACTACGGTACTGCGATGTGCGCCTTTGAAGATGCGGCGCGCTACGCCAACCAGCGCGTGCAGTTTGGTGAAGCGATCGGTCGTTTTCAGTTGATTCAGGAAAAATTCGCCCATATGGCGATCAAATTAAACTCCATGAAAAACATGCTCTATGAAGCAGCATGGAAAGCGGATAACGGCACCATTACTTCTGGCGATGCGGCAATGTGCAAATACTTCTGCGCCAATGCGGCATTTGAAGTGGTGGACAGCGCAATGCAGGTGCTGGGCGGTGTCGGGATTGCGGGCAACCACCGCATCAGCCGCTTCTGGCGTGACCTGCGTGTAGACCGCGTCTCCGGAGGATCTGACGAAATGCAGATCCTGACGCTGGGTCGTGCGGTGCTGAAGCAATACCGCTAAGTCCGTGCGCTGCCTGATGCGCTTCGCTTATCAGGCCTACGGGAGCACAAATGCAGGCCGGATAAGGCGGTTACGCCGCATCCGGCAACCGTGCGGCGATGCCTGATGTGCTTCGCTTATCAGGCCTACGGGAGCACAAATGCAGGCCGGATAAGGCGGTTACGCCGCATCCGGCAACCGTGCGGCGATGCCTGATGCGCTTTGCTTATCAGGCCTACAAGAGCACAAATTGTAGGCCGGATAAGGCGGTTACGCCGCATCCGGCAACCGTGCGGCGATGCCTGATGCGCTTTGCTTATCAGGCCTACAGGAGCACAAATGCAGGCCGGATAAGGCGGTTACGCCGCATCCGGCAACCGTGCGGCGATGCCTGATGTGCTTCGCTTATCAGGCCTACGGGAGCACAAATGCAGGCCGGATAAGGCGGTTACGCCGCATCCGGCAACCGTGCGGCGATGCCTGATGTGCTTCGCTTATCAGGCCTACAAGAGCACAAATTGTAGGCCGGATAAGGCGGTTACGCCGCATCCGGCAACCGTGCGGCGATGCCTGATGCGCTTCGCTTATCAGGCTTACAAAGGCTACACACATTTTTCAGGAGCTAATAATGGATCATCTACCGATGCCGAAATTCGGGCCGCTGGCCGGATTACGGGTTGTCTTCTCCGGTATCGAAATCGCCGGGCCGTTCGCCGGACAAATGTTCGCAGAATGGGGCGCAGAAGTTATCTGGATCGAAAACGTCGCCTGGGCCGACACCATCCGCGTTCAACCAAATTACCCGCAGCTTTCCCGCCGCAATTTGCACGCGCTGTCGTTAAATATCTTCAAAGATGAAGGCCGCGAAGCGTTTCTGAAATTAATGGAAACCACCGATATCTTCATCGAAGCCAGTAAAGGCCCGGCCTTTGCTCGCCGTGGCATTACTGATGAAGTGCTATGGCAGCACAACCCGAAACTGGTTATCGCTCACCTGTCCGGTTTTGGTCAGTATGGCACCGAGGAGTACACCAATCTTCCAGCCTATAACACCATTGCACAGGCCTTCAGTGGCTACCTGATTCAGAACGGCGATGTTGACCAGCCAATGCCTGCTTTCCCGTACACCGCTGACTACTTCTCCGGCCTGACCGCCACCACCGCGGCGCTGGCAGCACTGCATAAAGTGCGCGAAACCGGCAAAGGCGAAAGCATCGACATCGCCATGTATGAAGTGATGCTGCGCATGGGTCAGTACTTCATGATGGACTACTTCAACGGCGGCGAAATGTGCCCGCGCATGACCAAAGGGAAAGATCCCTACTACGCCGGTTGCGGTCTGTACAAATGTGCCGATGGCTACATCGTGATGGAACTGGTGGGCATTACCCAGATTGCAGAGTGCTTTAAAGATATTGGCCTCGAGCATCTGCTCGGTACGCCGGAAATTCCGCAAGGCACTCAGCTTATCCACCGTATCGAATGCCCTTACGGCCCTCTGGTAGAAGAGAAACTCGATGCCTGGCTGGCGGCACACACGATAGCAGAAGTAAAAGAACGCTTTGCCGAACTGAATATCGCCTGCGCCAAAGTGCTGACCGTGCCGGAGCTGGAAAGCAATCCACAGTACGTTGCCCGCGAATCAATCACCCAGTGGCAAACGATGGATGGCCGTACCTGCAAAGGGCCGAACGTTATGCCGAAATTCAAAAATAACCCTGGCCAAATCTGGCGCGGAATGCCGTCGCACGGCATGGACACCGCTGCCATTTTGAAAACCATCGGCTACAGCGAAAACGACATTCAGGAGTTGGTCAGCAAAGGTCTGGCCAAAGTTGAGGACTAAACGCGTGGTGCTAGTTGGCTTGCCTGACTAGCACCCGCCCAATAACAAACGAACAAAATGGATAGAGGTGCAATGGATATCATTGGCGGACAACATCTACGTCAAATGTGGGACGATCTGGCGGACGTTTACGGTCATAAAACGGCGCTAATTTGTGAATCCAGCGGCGGGAACGTCAACCGGTATAGTTATCTTGAGTTAAATCAAGAAATTAACCGCACGGCAAACCTGTTTTATACGCTGGGAATTCGCAAAGGCGACAAGGTCGCGCTGCATCTCGACAACTGCCCGGAGTTTATCTTTTGCTGGTTCGGGTTGGCAAAAATTGGCGCGATTATGGTGCCGATTAATGCCCGACTGCTGCGTGAAGAGAGCGCGTGGATCCTGCAAAACAGCCAGGCGTGTCTGTTGGTGACCAGTGCACAATTTTATCCTATGTATCGGCAGATTCAGCAGGAAGATGCCACGCAACTACGGCATATTTGCCTGACCGATGTGGCGCTTCCCGCTGGTGATGGTGCCAGTTCGTTTGCACAACTAAAAACTCAGCAACCTGCAACCTTGTGCTATGCACCGCCGTTATCGACCGACGATACGGCGGAAATTCTTTTTACCTCCGGTACAACCTCCCGCCCGAAAGGGGTGGTAATTACCCATTACAATCTGCGCTTCGCCGGATATTACTCCGCCTGGCAATGTGCAGTGCGTGACGATGATGTCTACCTGACGGTGATGCCTGCGTTTCATATCGATTGCCAGTGTACTGCGGCGATGGCGGCATTTTCGGCGGGTGCGACCTTTGTGCTGGTGGAAAAATACAGCGCCCGCGCCTTCTGGGGGCAAGTACAAAAGTATCGCGCCACCGTCACCGAATGTATTCCGATGATGATCCGCACCCTGATGGTACAACCACCTTCTGCGAACGATAGGCAACACTGCCTGCGGGAAGTGATGTTTTACCTCAACCTGTCAGTGCAGGAAAAAGACGCGTTTTGTGAACGCTTCGGCGTCCGCTTGCTGACGTCTTACGGGATGACAGAAACCATCGTCGGCATTATCGGCGATCGCCCCGGCGATAAGCGTCGCTGGCCGTCGATTGGTCGTGCAGGATTTTGCTACGAAGCGGAGATCCGCGACGATCACAATCGCCCACTCCCCGCGGGGGAGATTGGCGAAATCTGCATTAAAGGCGAACCAGGGAAAACCATCTTCAAAGAATATTTTCTCAATCCGCAGGCCACCGCCAGAGTCCTGGAAGCCGATGGCTGGTTGCATACCGGCGATACGGGATACCGCGACGAAGAGGGCTTTTTTTACTTCGTCGATCGTCGCTGCAATATGATCAAACGCGGTGGCGAGAATGTCTCTTGTGTAGAGCTGGAAAATATTATCTCCGCGCATCCAAAAATTCAGGACATTGTGGTCGTTGGTATTAAAGATTCTATTCGTGATGAAGCCATCAAAGCGTTTGTGGTGCTGAATGAAGGCGAAACATTGAGCGAAGAAGAATTTTTCTTCTTCTGTGAGCAGAATATGGCGAAATTTAAAGTGCCATCTTATCTGGAAATCAGAAAAGATCTGCCGCGTAACTGTTCGGGGAAAATAATCAGAAAGAATCTTAAATAAATGAAACCGCGGGAATTATCTCGCCAGCTAATAATCACACCATAAAATAATATGCATTTTTTGCAGGGCATTGTCGTCCCTGAAAAAGCAAAAATGGAGAAAAGGAATGAGTGAATCATTACATCTGACCCGCAATGGATCAATTCTGGAAATTACCCTTGACCGCCCAAAAGCTAATGCAATTGATGCTAAAACCAGCTTTGAAATGGGCGAAGCATTTCTTAATTTCCGTGACGATCCGCAATTACGCGTCGCCATTATTACCGGTGCCGGAGAAAAATTCTTTTCCGCTGGCTGGGATTTAAAAGCGGCAGCAGAAGGCGAAGCACCAGATGCTGACTTCGGCCCAGGCGGTTTTGCCGGATTAACTGAAATTTTCAATCTCGATAAACCGGTCATCGCAGCCGTGAACGGCTACGCCTTTGGCGGTGGCTTTGAACTGGCGCTGGCAGCAGATTTTATTGTTTGTGCCAATAACGCCAGTTTTGCCCTACCGGAAGCTAAACTGGGCATCGTTCCGGACAGCGGCGGCGTGCTGCGTCTGCCGAAGATCCTGCCGCCTGCTATCGTCAATGAAATGGTGATGACTGGCAGACGGATGGGCGCAGAAGAGGCGCTGCGTTGGGGGATTGTCAACCGCGTGGTTAGCCAGGCGGAGCTAATGGATAACGCCCGCGAACTGGCACAGCAACTGGTTAATAGCGCCCCGCTGGCGATTGCGGCGCTAAAAGAGATCTACCGCACCACCAGCGAAATGCCGGTCGAAGAGGCGTATCGTTTTATTCGCAGCGGCGTGTTGCAACATTACCCTGCAGTGCTGCATTCGGAAGATGCCATTGAAGGGCCACTGGCGTTTGCTGAGAAGCGCGATCCAGTGTGGAAAGGGCGTTAACAACCGTGAGCTATTACGCCTTTGAAGGGTTAATTCCGGTGGTTCACCCGACGGCGTTTGTTCATCCCAGTGCAGTATTGATTGGCGATGTAATTGTGGGAGCCGGCGTTTACATCGGCCCCCTCTCCTCGCTACGCGGTGATTACGGACGGCTGATTGTACAAGCAGGAGCCAATATTCAGGATGGCTGCATCATGCACGGCTACTGCGACACTGACACCATTGTGGGGGAAAACGGTCATATCGGTCATGGTGCTATCCTGCATGGCTGTATGATTGGCCGTGATGCCCTGGTCGGGATGAACAGCGTGATTATGGATGGCGCGGTCATTGGCGAAGAAAGCATTGTTGCCGCCATGAGTTTTGTCAAAGCGGGCTTTAGCGGCAAGAAACGTCAGTTGTTGATGGGCACGCCAGCCCGTGCGGTGCGCAGCGTCAGCGATGAAGAGTTGCACTGGAAGCGGTTGAATACCAAAGAATATCAGGATTTGGTCGGGCGCTGCCATGCATCGTTACGAGAAACACAACCGTTGAGGCAAATGGAGGAAAATCGCCCCCGTTTACAGGGGACGACGAATGTGACGCCAAAGCGGTAACATCGTCGGACGTGGCGTAAATGCCTTATCCGACCTGGCCGGAGAGCTCCCGTAGGCCAGATAAGATGCACCAGCATCGCATCCGGCAACCAGGTCTCGCGATATCCACAAGATTAAATTAACGACGCATACTCTTTGATAACATCATCTGCCACTTCTGCTCGCGGTTAAGCTCCGTGAGCGGAACGGTCGGAATACGCGGCGTCTTTCTTACGCCGACTAATTTTTCCCGGCTATTATTCCGCAGACGCGCATAAATTTGTGCATCAATCTCAACCACTTTTACTAACCGCTGACACTGACATCCCCGCCCTTCCAGCTTATTAGGGATCATCTTAACTTCGCAGCTTATTTCTGCGACCTCCGACAGAATATAAGTCAGGGTATTAATCGCCTTGCTGTGTTCAATATCGAAATGAATAGAGATCTCTCTTGCCGTCACCCACCGGTTTTCAACCATCATCCATTCGGCAATTAACAAATAGAGTGGTTTTTCAACATATCCTTCACACATACAAACTCCAGTTTCACAAATTAAAAATCTGGCTATGACTCGTTTTAAGCAATTAAACAAGGCCATATTAAAATTGTAGTTATATCGATAATATGCAACTTCACTGTTGATAAGTGTGAGCTAAATCCTGCTTACATCATCAAAAATATAGATTTCAGGAAAGATTTTCCTTATTGGTAAAAAAAAACGGTTCTCATCAGAGAACCGTATTAGATATTTGATCAAAATGGCGGATAAAACATATCCGCCATGACACTCCATTATTTGATCTGCGCGTGCATTTCCTGTACCGAAATCACTTTTTCGGTCGCATCGGCATTCAGCGCCATTGCGGTAGCGAAACCGCCATTCAGGGTGGTGTCGTAATGCACTTTATATTGCAGCGCACTGCGACGAATCACGCGGGAGTCTTCAATCGCGCGACGGCCTGAAGTGGTGTTGATGATATAGGTATATTCGCCATTCTTAATACGATCCTGAATGTGCGGACGACCTTCATGCACCTTGTTAACCAGACGCGGGTTGATGCCCGCTTCACCCAGCACAATCGCTGTACCGTGGGTTGCATCCAGCTCGAAGCCCTGCTTCAGCAGTTTTGCTGCCAGGTCCACTACACGCTCTTTGTCGCCTTCGCGCACGGAGAGCAGCGCACGGCCCTGTTTCTTCATCGTGGAGTTGCTGCCCAACTGTGCTTTAGCAAACGCTTCAGCGAAGGTGCGACCAACACCCATCACTTCCCCGGTAGAGCGCATTTCTGGCCCTAACAGCGGGTCAACGCCCGGGAATTTGTTGAACGGCAGTACCACTTCTTTCACCGAGTAGTACGGCGGGATAACTTCTTTAGTCACGCCCTGCTCAGCCAGCGATTTACCTGCCATCACGCGTGCCGCCACTTTCGCCAACGGAACACCGGTGGCTTTGGAGACGAACGGAACGGTACGCGCCGCACGCGGGTTAACTTCAATCAGGTAGACTTCGTTGTTTTTCACTGCAAACTGCACGTTCATCAGGCCGCGCACCTGCAATTCGAAGGCCAGTTTCTGCACCTGCTGGCGCATTACATCCTGAATTTCCTGACTTAACGTGTATGCAGGCAGAGAACACGCTGAGTCACCAGAGTGCACACCAGCCTGCTCAATATGTTCCATAATGCCGCCAATCAGCACCATTTCGCCGTCGCAGATAGCGTCCACATCGACTTCTACCGCATCATCGAGGAAGTGATCCAGCAGCACGGGGGCATCATTGGACACGCTCACCGCGGTCTGGAAGTAACGACGCAGGTCGGCTTCGTCGTAGACGATCTCCATCGCCCGACCGCCAAGAACATAAGACGGACGCACCACCAGCGGGTAACCAATCTCTTTCGCCTTCTCAACTGCCATCTCAATAGCAGTAACGGTGGCGTTCGCCGGTTGCTTCAGTTTCAGACGGTCAACCGCGTGCTGGAAGCGTTCACGGTCTTCCGCACGGTCGATGGCATCCGGACTGGTGCCAATAACCGGTACACCAGCGGCTTCCAGCGCGCGCGCCAGTTTCAGCGGGGTCTGACCGCCGTACTGGACGATAACGCCTTTCGGTTTCTCGATGCGCACAATTTCCAGCACATCTTCCAGGGTTACCGGCTCAAAATAGAGACGGTCGGAAGTGTCGTAGTCGGTGGAGACGGTTTCCGGGTTACAGTTAACCATAATGGTCTCAAAACCGTCTTCGCGTAGCGCCAGCGAGGCGTGTACGCAGCAGTAGTCAAACTCGATACCCTGGCCGATACGGTTCGGGCCGCCGCCGAGCACCATGATTTTGTCACGCGTGGACGGATTCGCTTCGCACTCATCTTCATAGGTGGAGTACATGTACGCAGTGTCAGTCGCAAATTCTGCGGCACAGGTATCAACGCGTTTGTAGACCGGGTGCAGGTTGTACTGGTCGCGCAGTTTGCGGATTTCCGCTTCGCGCACACCTGCCAGTTTAGCCAGACGCGCATCGGCAAAACCTTTGCGTTTCAACTGGCGCAGGAAGTCAGCGTTTAGGCCAGTGATACCCACTTCTGCCACTTTCTCTTCCAGACGCACCAGCTCTTCAATTTGTACCAGGAACCAGCGGTCAATGTTGGTCAGGTTAAAGACGCCGTCTACAGACAGGCCCGCACGGAAGGCATCTGCGATGTACCAGATACGCTCTGCGCCTGCATCTTTCAGTTCACGGCGGATTTTAGTCAGGGCTTCCGGATCATCGAGGCTCACTTTCGGATCGAAACCGGTCGCGCCCACTTCCAGGCCGCGCAGGGCTTTTTGCAGCGATTCCTGCTGCGTGCGACCAATCGCCATCACTTCACCAACCGATTTCATCTGGGTGGTCAGACGGTCGTTAGCCCCGGCAAATTTCTCGAAGTTAAAGCGAGGAATTTTGGTGACCACGTAGTCAATGGACGGCTCGAAAGAGGCCGGAGTACGACCGCCGGTGATGTCGTTCATCAGTTCGTCGAGGGTGTAACCGACCGCCAGTTTCGCCGCCACTTTGGCAATCGGGAAGCCAGTGGCTTTCGACGCCAGCGCCGAAGAGCGGGATACACGCGGGTTCATTTCGATAACAATCAGACGACCGTTTTTCGGGTTAACCGCAAACTGGACGTTGGAACCGCCCGTTTCAACACCGATTTCACGCAGTACCGCCATCGAGGCGTTACGCATGATTTGATATTCTTTGTCGGTCAGCGTCTGGGCTGGCGCTACGGTAATGGAGTCACCGGTGTGGATGCCCATCGCATCGAAGTTTTCGATAGAGCAGACGATGATGCAGTTGTCGTTTTTATCACGCACCACTTCCATCTCGTACTCTTTCCAGCCAATCAGCGACTCGTCAATCAGCAGCTCTTTGGTTGGGGAGAGATCCAGACCGCGAGCGCAAATTTCTTCAAACTCTTCGCGGTTATAAGCGATACCGCCACCACTACCGCCCATAGTGAAGCTGGGGCGAATGATGCACGGGAAGCCCACGTCAGCAGCAACCGCCAGTGCTTCTTCCATTGAGTGCGCGATACCGGAACGCGCGGTTTCCAGACCGATTTTCTTCATCGCCACGTCGAAACGGCGACGGTCTTCTGCTTTATCAATCGCGTCGGCGGTGGCACCAATCATGGTTACGCCGAACTCTTCCAGTACGCCCTGGCGCTCCAGTTCCAGTGCACAGTTCAGCGCTGTCTGGCCGCCCATCGTTGGCAGAACTGCATCCGGGCGCTCTTTTTCGATAATTTTGCGTACTACTTCCCAGTGAATCGGCTCAATGTAGGTCGCATCGGCCATTTCCGGATCGGTCATAATGGTCGCCGGGTTGGAGTTCACCAGAATGACGCGGTAACCCTCTTCACGCAGGGCTTTACATGCTTGCGCGCCAGAGTAGTCAAACTCACACGCCTGGCCGATAACAATCGGGCCAGCACCCAGAATCAGGATACTTTTTATATCTGTACGTTTTGGCATGGCTCTTTTACTCCTGATTACTTAGCGGTTTTACGGTACTGCTCAATTAACTCGATAAAGTGGTCGAACAACATAGCTGCGTCGTGCGGCCCCGGGCTGGCTTCAGGGTGCCCCTGGAAGCTGAATGCCGGTTTATCGGTGCGATGAATGCCCTGTAACGTACCGTCGAACAGGGATTTATGCGTCACGCGCAGATTTGCAGGTAATGTTGCTTCGTCCACCGCAAA
Organism: Escherichia sp. MOD1-EC6162; assembly: GCF_002965125.1. Taxonomy (NCBI): domain Bacteria; kingdom Pseudomonadati; phylum Pseudomonadota; class Gammaproteobacteria; order Enterobacterales; family Enterobacteriaceae; genus Escherichia; species Escherichia sp. MOD1-EC6162. The sequence goes on along the minus strand of NZ_PTSB01000007.1, from coordinate 123,836 downwards.
ACCGTGGTTCTGGGCGGTAATCATCACCACATTTTTCTCAATATCTTTAACCGGATGGTTGCCGCCATGATGACCAAATTTCATTTTGACCGTCTTCGCGCCACTGGCCAGCGCCAGCAACTGATGACCGAGGCAGATGCCAAATACCGGGATGTCAGTTTCGAGGAATTTCTGGATGGCGGTAATAGCGTAATCGCATGGAGCCGGGTCGCCAGGACCGTTCGAGAGGAAGATGCCGTCCGGATTCATTTTCAGCACGTCTTCAGCAGACGTTTGCGCCGGAACGATAGTCAGGCGGCAGCCTCTGTCCACCAGCATCCGCAGGATGTTGCGCTTAGCACCGAAATCGTAGGCCACCACATGGAACGGCAGCTCGTCTTCTTTTTTCGCTTCCGGCAGGCCGCCAGCCAGCGTCCAGCTCCCTTGTGTCCAGCTATAGGCTTCAGCGGTAGTCACTTCTTTTGCCAGATCCATGCCGTTCAGCCCAGGGAACGCGCGGGCTTTTTCTAACGCCAGCGCCGCATCCGGGTTATCGCCCGCGATGATGCAACCATTCTGTGCGCCTTTCTCACGCAGTAAACGCGTCAGCTTACGGGTATCGATATCGGCAATCGCCACAATGTTATGGCGTTTCAGGTAAGAAGAGAGGTCTTCGGTATTACGAAAGTTGCTGGCAATCAGCGGCAGGTCGCGAATCACCAGACCTTGTGCATGTACCTGGGAGGATTCTTCATCGGCGTCATTAGTGCCGACATTACCAATATGGGGATAAGTAAGAGTAACGATTTGGCGAGAATAGGAAGGATCAGTGAGGATTTCTTGATAACCGGTCATTGAAGTATTGAAAACGACTTCCCCAACCGCCGAACCTGTTGCCCCTATGGCCCGACCGTGAAACTGGGTTCCGTCTTCCAGAACCAATAGCGCTGACTTAATCAAAACACCCTCCAGAGAATATTCACTCACTTTATTTGCATATTAATTCACAATGATGACATGAATCAATGCAAATCTGCTTACCGACGAATTTCTGGCAAACGGCGGCATTCTGGAGATATGGAAGCTAAAAGTCAACTCAATCGCGGTATTTATTATATGATTTTATGCATCACACATATTTTGATGGCATTAAGCGGCAAAAATATCATCTAACATAGTCTGGAAAACGCTTGCGCAGAGAGAAGAATGTATAAAACCAATTTCGTCAGATAAAAAGTGGACCAAACGGTCAAAATTTACATTAAAACAACAAAAATCACCAACAAAACATGATATTTTTAGCAACTCACACCAATTAATAATAAGAACAATCAAAATAAAAGGGCTAAAATTTAAAGCCCTTTATAATTATAAAGTTAGATGTGTTATTTTTGCATCAACACTAATGTTTTGTTGTTATAACGCATTGAGATTAAGCACATCTCGCATGTCAAAAAGCCCACTTTCTTTGCCATTCAGCCACAAAGCCGATCTTACCGCGCCGTTAGCAAAGGTCATGCGGCTGGAAGCCTTATGCGTAATCTCCAGACGTTCGCCAATATCGGCAAACATGGCGGTATGTTCGCCAACGATGTCGCCGGCACGGACGGTGGCAAAACCAATGGTGCCTGGCACTCGTTCACCGGTATGACCTTCACGGCTGTAAACTGCGCAATCTTTCAGATCTTTGTTCAGTGCATGGGCAATCGCCTCTCCCATCGCCAGCGCAGTGCCCGACGGCGCATCCACTTTATGCCTGTGATGTGCTTCAATAATCTCGATATCCGTGTAGTCACCCATTACCTGAGCGGCTTTCTCCAGCAGCTTAAGCATCACATTAACGCCGACACTAAAGTTGGCGGCAAAGACAATCGCAATATCCCCGGCGGCATCACGAATCGCCTGCTTGCCTGCGTCATCAAAACCCGTCGTGCCAATCACCATCCCTTTGCCATGCTGGCGACAAAATGCCAGATGGTTCAGCGTGCCTTCCGGACGGGTAAAATCAATAAACACATCAAAATCATCTTTTACCGCATCCAGACTGCTTTGTACGGTAACGCCGGTTTTTCCGGCTCCAGCCAGTTCACCGGCGTCACTGCCCAGTAAAGAAGATCCTTCACGCTCCAGCGCCGCGCCAAGCTGCACGCCCTCTAACGCCAGCGCCGCCTGAATCAACTGGCGGCCCATACGCCCACCGGCTCCCGCGATGGCAACGCGGATGTTTGCATCATGCATAGCTATTCTCTTTTGTTAATTTGCATAGACCGTTTTCAGAGTAACCAGCGCATCGCTACGCCGCCAGCCAAAAACGCCGATAATTAGAAATTAATGATAAACAGGGAGGGATATCAGTGAAAGGCATGAGTCAGTAAATGACTACATGCCGATAATATGTGACAGGTTATGGTGCCAGGGCCAGCACCTCAGCCACCCACTGTTGGAAACCTTTCACATCCAGATCCAGCGCCACCTGTACATTGGCAGGTTTACCCAGGCAACCGTCAATATCAACGACCGTAGTGCCCGAAGTAAATTCCCCCTGAGTTTCCACCGCCACAAAACAGGGTTTGAGGGTGAACAAATCCGGACGCACCAGCCAGGCGATAGCGCAGAGATCGTGCATACGCAGACCACTTTGCATACTGCCGCTGCGATAGTGGCTAAACAGGGCGTGAAGCATTTTCCCGGTACGATTCAACTCCGGCAACGTGGCGAGATAGTCTGGGGTTAATATCGCCTGATTGGTGACATCCAGACCACACATGACAATTTCAATGTCACTACGGAAGACACATGCCGCTGCTTCCGGATCGGCTGCGATATTAAACTCGGCGTTTGGCGTACAGTTGCCGCGTCCGGCGGAACCGCCCATGATCACCAGACGGCGAATATGCGGTTTGCATTCCGGGCATTGTGAAAGTAACAGCGCGATATTGGTCAACGGGCCGATAGCCACCAGAGTAACGGGTTCTGGCGCACGTATCAGAGCATCACGAATAGCCAGAAATGCCGGTTTATCCAGCGGGCTTCTGTTGTGTTCAACAAAGTCGTAGCCAGCCATTCCCGATTCGCCGTGCACAGATGCCGCATTACGCGGCGCGCGTACCAGCGGTACAGCAGCGCCCTGGGCGAGCGGAATATCCACATTCCAGAAATGCAGCAGTTGCAGGGCGTTACGCGTGGTTTTCTCAACTGAGACATTACCCGCAACGGTGGTCATCAGTTGCAGGTCGAGTTCGGGAGCAAAAATCGCGGCGGCAATGGCAACGGCATCATCGATGCCGGGATCAGTATCGAGGAAAATAGGTAATCGCATGTTTTCTCCATAAAAAATGCCGGTAACAAGACCGGCATTTTCGCATAACTTAGGCTGCTAATGACTTAATCAACTTCACGAATATCCACACGCAACTCTTTCGGCACTTCGAAAACAATGTTTTCTTCGCGGCCTTCCAGCGGAATGGCTTCGCCGCCGCCAAGCTGCTGTAAACGTGCAACCACATTCTGCACCAAAATATCCGGAGCCGATGCCCCCGCAGTCACGCCGACACATTTAACGTCTTTCACCCACTCTTCCTGGATATCTGTCGCATCATCAATCAAAAACGCGCGTTTGCCCATACGCTGTGCCAGTTCCGCCAGACGATTGGAGTTGGATGAGTTTTTCGAACCAACGACCAGTACCACTTCCGCCTGCTCTGCCAGAGCGCGTACCGCTTCCTGGCGGTTGGTGGTGGCGTAACAGATGTCATCTTTGCGCGGCCCGACAATCTTCGGAAAACGTTTACGCAGCGCATCGATAACATCCGAAGTGTCATCCACCGACAGCGTGGTCTGGGTCATAAAGGAGAGTTTATCTTCGTTTTTGACCGTCAGTTTCCACACGTCGTCCGGTGACTCGACCAGATACATTCCCCCTTCCGGGTTACTGTACTGCCCCATCGTACCTTCCACTTCCGGGTGCCCGGCATGGCCAATGAGAATAGATTCTTCGCCACGACGGCTGGCGCGGGCGACTTCCATATGCACTTTGGTCACCAGCGGACAAGTTGCGTCGAATACCGTCAGATCGCGGCTTTTCGCTTCATTGCGTACAGCCTGGGAAACACCGTGCGCAGAGAAAATCAGGATTGCGCCATCCGGCACTTCGCTGATCTGCTCAATAAAGATAGCGCCACGCTCGCGCAGGCTATCGACCACGTAGCGGTTATGCACCACTTCGTGGCGGACATAAATCGGTGCGCCGTAAATGGCCAGCGCGTTTTCAACAATGCTGATAGCGCGGTCTACCCCGGCACAAAAACCACGTGGGTTGGCCAACAGGATCTGCATGTTACGCCTCCAGTGCCGGATCGATTTCCAGCACTTCAATATCAAAATGAACGGTCTGCCCGGCCAGCGGATGGTTGAAATCAACGGTAATAGAGTCGCCGTTAATCTCGCGGATCACGCCAGGCATCTCACTGCCATCCATTGCGGTAAAAAGCATTATTGCGCCAATTTCTGGCTCGCCTGCATCCATAAACTCACGGCGGGAGAAGTACTGAATCAGGTCCGGTGACGGTACGCCAAACGCCGCATCAGGCTCCAGCGAGAAGGTGGTTTTATCGCCCACTTTCAGCCCCAGCAGGTGTTGCTCCAGCCCTTCGGAAAGAGAAGCGTCACCAAGGCGGAACAGCGCCGGTTTACCGTTGTTGCGGGTAGACTCAGCGGTGGTGCCATCGTCGAGTTTTAGCGTGAAGTGCACCAGGACGGCGCTATTGCTCTGTACAGATTCAGACATGCAGGTTTGCTCTTGTATTTTGAGGATGTTTGCCGGATGCGGCCTACGATTTCGCAGCAATCTGTAGGCCGGATAAGATGCGTCAGCATCGCATCCGGCAGGGTTTATTATTGTTTTTTCGCTTTCGAAGGCAAAAAACCTTCCAGCACAATCAGTGCCGCGCCGACACAGATGGCAGTATCAGCGAGGTTGAAGGTGGCGAAGTGCCAGTCGCCAACGTAGAAGTCGATCATATCGACCACAAAGCCGTGCCACAGGCGGTCGAACAGGTTGCCCAGCGCACCGCCAATAATCAGCGCGTAAGCAATGTTGTTCAGTTTCTGCGTGGCCTTCGAGCGATACATCATCACCGTCAGGATCACGCTAATACCAATTGCAATACCGGCAAAGAACCAACGCTGCCAGCCGCCGCTATCGGCAAGGAAACTAAACGCCGCGCCATAGTTACGCGCATAATGCAGATTAAGCGACGGGAACAGCGGAACCGTATCCCCCAGAGCAAAATTCTGGAGGATAAGGTATTTGCTGCCCAGATCGATAATCAGCACGACTACTACCAGCCACAGCCAGCGTAGCCCTGTTGAACAGATCGATTGACTCATCAGGCAAACTTACGTTTTTCACCGTCACCGGCGACGTTGCTGACACAGCGGCCGCAGATTTCTGCATGCTCCGCCACCTTGCCGACATCCTGGGTGTAGTGCCAGCAGCGTGGGCACTTCTCACCTTCGGCTTTACTCAACGCGACTTTCAGCCCTTTGAGTACTTCGCTCTGCTGAGCATCAGCAGGTGCGTTGTTATAGTCTGCAACGGTAGCGCCGGAGGTCAACAGGACAAATCGTAATTCATCGCCCAACGCGTTCAGTTTCGCTGCCAGTTCCGGTTCTGCGTACAAGGTTACTGCCGCTTCCAGCGAGCCACCCACTTTCTTGTCAGCACGCGCTTGCTCAATGACTTTGTTCACTTCGCCACGCACTTGCAGCAACTCGTCCCAGAACGCATCGTTCATCGCTTCGCTGTCAGCCAGACCAAACAGACCTTCGTACCACTCACCGGTAAAGACGTATTTTTCACGTTCGCCCGGCAGGTAACCCCACACTTCATCCGCGGTGAAGGAGAGGATCGGTGCCATCCAGCGAACCAGCGCTTCTGCGATGTGATACAGCGCAGTCTGGCAGCTACGACGCGCCACGCTATCTGCTTTGGCGGTGTACTGACGGTCTTTGATGATGTCGAGGTAGAAAGAGCCCATCTCAACGGAGCAGAAGCGCATCAGACGCTGTACCACTTCGTGGAAATCGTATGCTTCGTAAGCCTTGATGATGTCTTCCTGAGCCGCTTTCGCACAACCCACGGCCCATCTGTCCAGTACCACCATCTCTTCCGGTTTCACCATATCTTTTGCCGGATCGAAACCATTGAGGTTTGCCAGCAGGAAGCGTGCGGTGTTACGGATACGACGATAGCTGTCAGCAGCACGTTTCAGGATCTCGTCAGAAACGGCCATTTCGCCGGTGTAGTCAGTTGATGCCACCCACAGACGCAGAATATCCGCGCCAAGCTTGTTCATCACATCCTGCGGCGAAACGGTGTTGCCGATGGATTTAGACATCTTGCGACCCTGACCATCCACGGTAAAGCCGTGAGTCAGTACCTGACGATATGGCGCTTTGCCTTTCATCGCAGTGGAGATCATCAGGGAAGACATGAACCAACCACGGTGTTGGTCAGAACCTTCCAGATACATGTCCGCAGCGTGACCGGCAAATTCCGGACGCACGTCAACAACGGAAGAGTGCGTAGATCCGGAGTCAAACCATACGTCCAGCGTATCCGGCACTTTCACGTACTGGTCAGCGTCGTCACCGAGGATCTCTTTTGCATCGAGATCCCACCACGCCTGGATGCCGTCAACTTCAACGCGTTTTGCCACTTCTTCCATCAGTTCAAGGGTACGCGGATGCAGCTCTTCAGTGTCTTTGTGCACGAACAGTGACATCGGTACGCCCCAGGTACGCTGACGGGAGATACACCAGTCAGGACGGTTAGCGACCATCGACTCAATACGCGCCTGGCCCCAGTCCGGGATCCACTGCACGCCTTTGATCTCTTTCAGTGACTGCGCACGCAGACCTTTCTGATCCATGCTGACGAACCACTGTGGCGTCGCACGGAAGATGATTGGGGTTTTGTGACGCCAGCAGCACGGATAGCTGTGCTGCAGCTTCTCAACATGCAGCAGCGCGCCTTTTTCCTGCAACAGTGCAACGACAATATCATTCGCTTTGAAAACGTTCACACCGTCTAACGTCGGGTAAGTTCCCGGCAGATAAGTACCGTCCGGGCCAACCGGGTTAGCGGTTTCCAGACCGTATTTCTGACCGATAACATAGTCGTCAGGGCCGTGGCCAGGCGCGGTGTGAACAGCACCAGTACCGGCATCCAGCGTGACGTGATCGCCAAGAATTGCCGGAACATCGAAGCCCATAAACGGATGGGTAAAGCGCAGCAGTTCCAGCTCCGCACCTTTCACCGTGCCGAGGATGGTGTATTCGGTAACGCCGATACGCTGCATCACGCTTTCAACCAAATCTTTCGCAAGGATCACGGCCTGACCGTCGATCTGCACCAGCGCATAGTCGAAATCCGGTGCAATAGAGATTGCGCGGTTCGCAGGCAGGGTCCACGGCGTTGTGGTCCAGATAACCAGAGAGATCGGGCCATTAACGTCAGAAACGCCAAATTTCGCTTTCAGCTCATCCTGATCGGCGGCGTGGAACGCGACGTCGATGGACGGGGAGGTTTTGTCGTAATACTCAACTTCCGCTTCCGCCAGCGCGGAACGACAGTCTACGCACCAGTGCACCGGTTTAGCACCTTTGTGCAGATGGCCGTTGCCGATAATTTTGCCCAGCGCACGGATGATGTTGGCTTCGGTTTTGAAGTCCATAGTCAGGTACGGATGTGACCAGTCGCCCAGCACCCCCAGACGGATAAAGTCTTTGCGCTGACCATCAACCTGGGTCGCTGCATATTCGCGACACTTGGCGCGAAACTCGGCTGCGGTGAATTTCTCACCCGGCTTACCGAACTCTTGCTCTACTTTCAGCTCGATCGGCAGACCGTGACAGTCCCAACCAGGCACATACGGCGAGTCATATCCAGAAAGCCCTTTGGACTTGATGATGATGTCTTTCAGAATCTTGTTAACCGAGTGACCAATATGAATGCTGCCATTCGCATAAGGAGGGCCATCATGCAGAATGAAGGTTTTTTTGCCTTTTTTAGCCGCACGGATGATGCCGTACAGATCATCATCAGTCCAACGCGCCAGCATTCCCGGTTCGCGCTTGGCGAGGTCGCCACGCATCGGGAACCCTGTTTCCGGCAAATTCAGGGTTGATTTATAGTCACTCATCAGATTCTCGGTTCCGTATTTCGGTTTGATTACATAACAGGCTTAAGCCGGTTTTGTTAGCCCAAAAAATTCGCGGGCGGTTAATTCATCACGCGCAATCTGCGCTTTCAGTTCGTCCAGCGACGCAAATCGCTGCTCACTGCGTATTTTTTTACGCAGCACTACTTGTATATGGCGACCGTAAAGGTCCATTGCAACATCCAGAACATGCACTTCCAGTTGCTGGCGAATGCCTGCTACCGTTGGGCGCGTGCCGATGTTCGCGACGCCAGGCAACGGTTTTTCACCGAGGCCCAGCACTTCCACCGCATAAACCCCTTTCACCGGGGAAACCTGACGACGCAGCGGTACATTCGCCGTCGGGAAACCAATAGTGCGCCCTAACTCATCACCGTGGACAACACGCCCGGAGATGGCAAACGGGTGCCCCAGTAAACTTTCAGCCAGAGCCAGGTTGTCATCCGCCAGGGCCTGACGCACGGCAGTACTACTGATACGCACGCCACCTTCACAGAAAGTTTGCGTACTGGTGATGTCGAAGCCGTATTCTGCGCCAGCTTTCTGTAATAACAAGAAATCGCCTTCACGACCAGCGCCAAAGCGGAAATCATCACCCACAGCAAGAAATTTTACCCGCAACTGCTTCACCAGTAGATCGCTGATAAAATTTTGCGCCGTCAGCGCCGCAAAGCGCCTGTCAAAACGCACGCACAGCACGTAATCTACGCCGCACTCGGCAAGATAACGCAGTTTTTCCCGCAGCCGGGTCAGGCGTGCCGGGGCTTTGTCGGTGGCAAACAGTTCCAGTGGTTGAGGCTCAAAAATCATCACCATCACCGGTAAGTTGCGCCTGCGCCCTTCTTCCTGCAAGCCCTGCAACAGCGCGCGATGACCGCGATGCACGCCGTCGAAATTACCAATAGTCAGCACACACCCTTCTTGCGGGGCCTGGCTGAGATTATGTATGCCGCGTATCAGCTTCATGTCTGGCTCAAAACAGTGAAAATCGTCCGAGTATACCTTGTACAGCGGTCAAGGTTAACCGGCGATTGAGTACTGAAATTAGAAAGAAGTGGCTTTTCATTGCCATGGCGCAAATCACGGTAAGAAACTAACGGCCTGCTGCAATTTTTCTCGCGGAAAAGCTGTATTCACACCCTGCAAGCTGGTAGAATCCTGCGCCATCACTACGCAACGAGCGCTGCCATATTAACGGCGCTTATTTGCACAAATCCATTGACAAAAGAAGGCTAAAAGGGCATATTCCTCGGCCTTTGAATTGTCCATATAGAACACATTTGGGAGTTGGACCTTGGCTAATATCAAATCAGCTAAGAAGCGCGCCATTCAGTCTGAAAAGGCTCGTAAGCACAACGCAAGCCGTCGCTCTATGATGCGTACTTTCATCAAGAAAGTATACGCAGCTATCGAAGCTGGCGACAAAGCTGCTGCACTGAAAGCATTTAACGAAATGCAACCGATCGTGGACCGTCAGGCTGCTAAAGGTCTGATCCACAAAAACAAAGCTGCACGTCATAAGGCTAACCTGGCTGCACAGATCAACAAACTGGCTTAATCGCCTTTTGTTGTCAGCTTTGTAAAAAAACCCGCGCAAGCGGGTTTTTTTATGCCAACGAGCAAAAGCAGGCCAACACTGTAGCCTGCAAAGTACGAATGGCTATTTCGCGGCTGAAGTAAACAGCGCAGAGTAATCTGTATTGCAAATACGCTGTACCGCAGGGTGCTGGATCATCCTTTCGGCAAAAATCGCATGGTACTCTTCCATGACGTTCTCAACGCGACCAATCTCCACAACCGAGTTATCGGTATAAAAATCATTGGCGTAAAGTGAAGGTGCAACAAAAATAGCATTGTGCGTCGCACCAAAGGCTTTCATCAACGCCGCATCATCAAACTCCCCCAGAATTTCAACATTCAATCCCTGGGAGTTAAACCAGTTTAATAGCTTGCGTCCCAACATTGAGCGCCGCCCCGGTATAAGTAAGCGACGTTGCTCCAGACAGGCTGGAAACGGTTTTTCTGGCAGCGGGTTAGTGCACCAGAAACTGACACCACACTCGCCAATTTTTATGGAAAATAGCCCCTCCTGCTGGGTGGAGTCGATCGGACAGTCAGAGATGATCATATCCAACTTATGCTGACTCAGTTGCTCCAACAGCATCTCGTGCGTCGATTCAAAGCAGCGTAGATGGATCTGCTCGTCTTCTACAACTGCGGCATCCAGAACACTGCTGACCAGGCGTTTCGAAAGTGCATCTGCAACGCCAACATCAAACAATAAGTTAGACTCTTTGCGATAGTTGACGATATCCAGCATTTCCTGGCTTAACGTGAACATTTTATCGGCATAGCGATAAACCAGTTCCCCCAGTTCACTGGGTTCCAGGCCACGTCCTTTGCGCTTAAATAGTTTCCCTTGCAGACGCTCTTCCAGCGCCCTGATCTGCCCGGTAATCGTTTGTGGTGTTAAATAAAGCGCCTCCGCTGCGCCAACCACAGAACCTTCTTTGTAGACATGCCAGAAGTAATACAAGTGGTTGTAATTGATATGAGACATGCTCATTTCTCTCCCTGATAACAATGAAAAGGGAGCCATTTATGGCTCCCCGGTACATCGCCCGATCAAACAGATGGACGTAGACGAATGCGTAGCCAGCTATATCCAATTACCGCCGAAGAGATTGAACCGACCAGAATGCCTAATTTCGCCCAGTTAATCAGTTCTGGATCTACGCTACCAAAGGCCAGGCTGGCGATAAAAATAGACATAGTAAAACCGATACCGCACAGGATCCCAACAGCCATAATTTGCTGATAAGTCGTTCCCTCTGGCAGATGTGCCAGCTTCAAACGCAGCGCCAGCCAGCAGAACAGACTAATACCCAGCGGCTTGCCAATCAGCAAACCGGCGATGATCCCTAATGGCAGAATGGAGGTCAGGCCATCCAGCGTCACGCCTTGCAGAGAAACACCAGCATTGGCAAAAGCAAATAGCGGCAAGATCAGATAAGCCACCCACGGATGCAATACATGCTCCAGGCGCTTCGCCGGAGAACGCCCATGTTTCTCTTTTAACGGAATAAAGAAGCCAACAATAACCCCAGCCAGCGTTGCATGGACGCCTGATTTCAGCACGGCCGTCCACAGCACCACACCAACCAGAATATAAACCCCTGTACGGCGCACGCCACACATGTTCAACACAGCGAGTACAGCAATCGCCACTGCAGCAACGCCAAGAGAAGCCATCGACAAGTCATTGGTGTAAAACAAGGCGATGATAATGATGGCACCAAGATCATCGATAATAGCCAGCGCCATCAAAAAGATCTTCAGCGCTAACGGCACACGGCTTCCCAATAACGCCAGTACACCAAGCGCAAAGGCAATGTCAGTAGCCGCCGGGATCGCCCACCCTTCACGAGTGATAGGATCAGCATAGTTAAAAGCCAGATAGAGCAATGCCGGGACAATCATCCCGCCGATAGCGGCAATGACCGGAAACGCAGCCTGCCGCAGGCTGGCCAGCGATCCTTGCATCAGTTCGCGTTTAACTTCCAGACCAACTAACAGGAAAAATATCGCCATCAGTGCGTCATTTATCCATAACAGCATGTTTTTGTTGATCTCAAGTGAACCAACCCGAAGCTGAACCGGCGTTTCAAGAAAGTCGTGATACCATCCACTGGTTGCGCCGCTGTTGGCCATAATCATCGCCAGAACAGCGGCAATAATGAGAATAATGCCTCCCGAGGCATCACTACTAAAGAATCGATGCAGATGTTTCACTTTTTATTTCTCTTTCAGGTGAATAGATCGTTTTTACTATTTTACCCCGCAAGAATCATCGTTAAAATCAGATTATAATGTAGGAATAGTTCGCTTTTTACGATCTATAAAGGAGGTTGCGTCACCAGCGGAGGAAGATTTTTTGACGCCAGAAAGCGGTGGCTGATGACCTCAAAACTCAATAATCATAGCTTAAGGTCACGATTTCTGAAGGATTTATTCGGAAAAGTAATAATTAATTTGTGGTAAGCCAGAGCTGTTTGTTAGGGCGATATTTCAAATATATCCAACTTGTCCTCAATAATTGCAATAAAGGGACAAATCAACGTTAACTAATTGAATCCTTAAAAAATTACGCCATAAAAATGCGAGGCGCCTTCAGGATTGGGGTTGATATAATCAAATGGATTAAAGTGAATAGTATAATAGCGGCGGGTGCTTGAGGCTGTCTGTCTCAGGCATTAGCTGGATGGCAGATAGAGAAAAGCCCCGAGTGATATTTTACCATCAACCCGAGGCCCCCTATATGCTGAACACATGTAGAGTGCCTCTTACTGACCGTAAGGTCAAGGAGAAGAGAGCAATGAAGCAGCATAAGGCGATGATTGTCGCCCTGATCGTCATCTGTATCACCGCCGTAGTGGCGGCGCTGGTAACGAGAAAAGACCTCTGTGAGGTTCACATCCGAACTGGCCAGACGGAGGTTGCTGTTTTCACGGCTTACGAATCCGAGTAAGAGCAACGGCGGGGAGTAATCCCCGCCACTTTACAGGTGCTCGCATATCTTCAACGCACCCTTGTTTTTACCTAAGCCTGCCCACGGGTAGGCTTTTCAGGAAATTAGCGAGTCAGGTCGTCAAAAAACTTCTTCACGCCGTCGAAGAAACTCTTCGAACGCGGGCTGTTGTGCTCGCCGGTTGGGCCTCCGAAGCTTTCTTGCAGATCTTGCAGCAGTTGTTTCTGCTTCTCGTTCAGACCTACCGGTGTTTCGACCACGACGCGGCACAGTAAATCCCCCTGCGCACCGCCGCGGACAGACTTCACGCCTTTACCACGCATGCGGAACAGCTTACCGGTCTGGGTTTCTCCAGGCACTTTCAGTTTGACGCGACCATCGAGGGTCGGCACTTCGATTTCACCACCAAGTGCGGCCATCGCGAAGTTGATCGGCACTTCGCAATACAGGTTGTTACCTTCACGTTCGAAAATCGGGTGCTGTTTAACCTGAACCTGAACGTACAGATCGCCTGCTGGTGCGCCGTGCTCGCCCGCTTCACCTTCGCCCGCAAGACGGATGCGGTCTCCAGTGTCCACCCCTGCCGGGATTTTAACGGACAGCGTTTTGCTACGCTCAACACGACCATGACCATGACATTTGTTGCACGGATCTTTGATCAGCGTACCTCGGCCCTGACAGTGTGGACAGGTCTGCTGTACGGCAAAGAACCCCTGGCGCATCTGCACTTGACCAGAACCATGACAGGTCGGACAGGTCTGCGGTTGCGTACCCGGTTTTGCACCGCTACCGTGGCAAACGTCACACTCTTCCAGAGTCGGAATGCGGATCTCTTTGGTCACGCCACGTACAGCTTCTTCGAGGGTGAGCTCCATGTTATAGCGTAAATCAGCACCACGCGCCGCACGTTGACGACCACGTCCGCCGCCAAAAATATCGCCAAAAACGTCACCAAAAATATCGCTGAAGTCTGCGCCGCCGCCAAAACCGCCGCCGCCCATGCCGCCTTGCTCAAACGCCGCATGACCATACTGATCGTATGCCGCGCGTTTTTGCGAATCGGTCAGAACTTCATAAGCTTCCTTGATCTCTTTAAATTTCGCCTCGGCCTCTTTGTCACCCTGGTTACGGTCCGGGTGATATTTCATGGCCAGGCGTTTATAGGCCTTTTTGATTTCACGCTCTTCCGCAGTTTTGGAAACGCCTAAAATCTCGTAATAATCTTGCTTAGCCATCTTTTTTAATTTGCCCCTAGATGAATGCACGGGCGGAGAGGAAAATCCCCTTCGCCCGTGTCAGTATAATTACCCGTTTATAGGGCGATTATTTTTTGTCTTTGACTTCTTCGAATTCAGCGTCGACAACATCGTCATCTTTCGCGTTGTTTGCAGAAGCATCAGCACCGGCAGTCTGCTGCTGGGCATGTTGCTGCTGGGCGATTTCCATCAGTTTCTGGGAAACCTGTGCCAGTTCCTGCATTTTCGCTTCGATAGCGGCTTTGTCTTCACCTTTCAGAGCAGTTTCCAGCGCAGTCAGCGCAGACTCGATGGCAGTTTTGTCGTCAGCCGGCAGTTTGTCGCCTGCTTCTTCAACCTGCTTACGGGTGCTGTGCAGCAGATGGTCGCCCTGGTTGCGAGTCTGTACCAGCTCTTCAAACTTACGGTCTGCTTCGGCGTTAGCTTCAGCGTCGCGTACCATTTTCTGGATTTCATCTTCGTTCAGACCAGAAGAAGCCTTAATGGTGATCTTCTGCTCTTTACCGCTGTTTTTGTCTTTCGCAGAAACGTGCAGGATACCGTCAGCATCGATATCGAAGGTAACTTCGATCTGCGGCATACCGCGCGGTGCCGGGTTGATACCATCCAGGTTGAACTGACCCAGAGATTTGTTATCAGCCGCACGTTTACGTTCACCCTGCAGCACGTGGATGGTTACTGCAGACTGGTTGTCTTCAGCGGTAGAGAACACCTGGCTGTGCTTGGTCGGGATAGTGGTGTTTTTCGCGATCAGCGTCGTCATCACACCGCCCATGGTTTCGATACCCAGAGACAGCGGGGTAACGTCCAGCAGCAGTACGTCTTTCACGTCGCCAGTCAGTACACCACCCTGAACGGCAGCACCGATTGCCACAGCTTCGTCCGGGTTAACGTCTTTACGCGGCTCTTTACCAAAGAATTCAGCAACTTTCTTCTGAACCATTGGCATACGAGTCTGACCACCAACGAGGATAACATCGTCGATATCAGATACGGACAGGCCAGCGTCCTGCAGAGCAACTTTCAGCGGCTCGATGGAACGGTTCACCAGGTCTTCTACCAGGCTTTCCAGTTTTGCACGAGTCACTTTGATGTTCATGTGTTTCGGACCGGTCGCGTCTGCAGTGATGTACGGCAGGTTAACGTCGGTCTGCTGAGCAGAAGACAGCTCGATTTTCGCTTTTTCTGCCGCTTCTTTCAGACGCTGCATTGCCAGCGGATCGTTACGCAGGTCAATGCCCTGATCTTTCTTGAATTCTTCAACCAGGTAGTTGATCAGGCGGCTGTCGAAGTCTTCACCACCCAGGTGGGTATCACCGTTGGTTGCCAGAACTTCGAAGGTTTTTTCACCGTCAACTTCGTCGATTTCGATAATGGAAATATCGAAAGTACCACCACCAAGGTCATAAACAGCGATAGTACGGTTGCCTGTACCTTTGTCCAGACCGTAAGCCAGTGCAGCGGCGGTCGGTTCGTTGATGATACGTTTTACTTCCAGACCAGCGATACGGCCTGCGTCTTTCGTTGCCTGACGCTGAGCATCGTTAAAGTATGCCGGTACGGTGATAACTGCTTCAGTTACCGGTTCACCCAGGTAATCTTCTGCAGTTTTCTTCATTTTTTTCAGCACTTCGGCAGAAATCTGCGGCGGTGCCATTTTCTGGCCTTTAACTTCGACCCATGCGTCGCCGTTATCAGCAGCAATAATTTTGAACGGCATGATGGAAACATCACGCTGTACTTCTTCGTCCTGGAAGCGGCGGCCAATCAGGCGTTTAATCGCAAACAGGGTGTTTTGCGGGTTCGTCACTGCCTGACGTTTAGCCGGCTGACCAACCAGAGTTTCACCATCCTGGGTATAGGCAATGATAGAAGGCGTGGTGCGATCGCCTTCGGCGTTCTCCAGCACACGAGGAGTGGTGCCATCCATAATCGCTACACAAGAGTTGGTAGTACCCAGGTCGATACCAATTATTTTACCCATCTAAACGTCTCCACTATATATTCGGTCATCATGTGGTTGTGAGTCTGTAATAGGGGCGAAACGTCTGGTTTCAACTGCCCAATTTCATTTTTTTGCAGACTCACTCACTGCGGTTGACTACTAAATGGGGTCGTAACCCACGTCATCAAGGGGGAGATGCAAAAATTTTTTGTGCTTTTGCGCAGAAATTTCGCGATATGGCGGAAGAAGACGAGAAACGGACTGGAATTTAATTCCTATAAAGGATGAATTCAACACAAAATTATCACCAAAAAATTGTAATAAAAATAACATATTACGTTCATGCGTCATGTTTTCCCTGCCAACAAACCAGTCGCTATTTGTCCTCCTGGTGCTCCCCACAAGGAGAATCCTTATGAAATCTGTTTTTACGATTTCTGTCAGCCTGGCTATTGGCCTTATGTTGTGCTGTGCCGCGCAGGCTAACGACCATAAAATCCTCGACGTCATTGCCATGACGCGTAATGAAACTAACGATCCCGCACTGCAATGCCCCGTTTGCCGCGTTGTAAAACACATACAACTCACCGCCGATCATGGCGATTTACAGTTAAGCGACTTTTAAAGCGAGTCAGGGAGGCCTGTGGCGCAGCATTAAATGGGGTTAAAGCCGTCAGCGGTAGCGTCCTTCGCGTCACGATCCCGGCACTACTACAAATCGCCTTCCTGCGGCGAATAGTTAACACCACTCAAGTGTGATACCTGATACCGGGGAAAATTTTCATTTTCCCATCAAAAGATCATAGACACTGCCCCACTGGCTGATTATTATGCCGCGCCCCGAAAACACTACAGTTATTCAGGGAAATTATTTCACCATTCATTCGATGATGATTTTTGAGGAATTATGGGCAAGCCCATTATCATTTAGACAAACAGGTAACACAGCATGTGATAATGATTCTCGCTTGAATTAATTCTTATCAAAATCAATGGCAAATATTATTTATAATCAATATGTTACATGCATTCCATTTTGTGTTTTATCTTAACACCACCAGCGTTTTCATCGCCTTCCTCAGAAAAACGTAAGACGATGATCAGCATCTTGAAGACCACAGATTTGTCCTTGACTATTTCTAAGCTCAATCTTCTTCACCACCTGACGTAAACTCAGATCCCAGTTACAGCTTTCAGGCCTGTCACAGCTAACGGATATTCCTTTATCAACTATCTATAGAAACTTGTCCGCATTGCTGATTTTAGTTTGGTTGATTTCATCGTTGACCGTTTGGGTGTCTGTCGGTGGTATCTTTTGACCGCTGAACGCACTAACCATTGTCCAACCTGCAACACCGTTAACTGATACACCAAACCATATTAACGCCATCCAAAAATCAAAAAATTGTGGATGCAAACCCGAAAAGCACCAACGGATAAAAAAATCCTTGCATATCGATACACTTGACTATAATATAGATAATGGAATAATTTGAATTGTAAACTTTGTACGAAAAAATACTGATGCCATTATTTGCCTGCGAACCCTTTATTCATGCACCTTTATAGTCATCATGGTAGCAGCATTTGTCGGTGGTCTGATGGTAATAACTATATGTTATATGGATCAGTATTTAACAGATGAGAGTAAATTTATGTAAAGTAAGAGGAGGTATATTGTTAGAATTAGTACATCCGCAGTCAGTGCAATCACAGATCACACAAACCACACCTTACACAGTCATAACTCACACTCACGGTAGGTATCCAGTCATTGCTGGTGATACGTTTTACCATAATGGTCGCGCGTACCAAATCAACACTACGGAGAAATCCGGTGTTCGGTTAGATATCCTCAGGCCGATAGTAGAGGAACTTGATGCCATGTTATCTAGTTACAGTCGAGTCTTCTTGAGTCGCTTCGATTTGCGTCTGCCTGATGGTACTGCCGTAGAAGAAAGCAACAAATGGGTACGACAGCTATTTAAGAAATTGCGCGAGCGTCTCAAGTCAAAAACTAAAAGGCCAGAAGGTGTAACAAGCCCAATCAATGAATTCGCTTTCAGTTGGGTGCGTGAGAGACATGAGGTAGAAAAAGACCATTACCATTGCTGGATTGCACTACCACATCGGCAAATAAACCGATTGGGAGGGAGATCATACGGAGTGGGAAGCGCAATCATTGATATCTGGTGTCAACTAACTGGTGGTGAGCATACGCTGGTGCATTTAGCGAAGAAGAAGGCCGAATACCCAAACCATTATGTTATTGAGCGCGGTCAACCTGAAACACTGGAGGGACCGATCTACTGGCTATCGTATCTGGCTAAAGTTCGCGGGAAGTATCAAACAGGAAAATACGATCGAGTGCATTCAACCTCGCAACTTCGTAACAGAATAACTCGCTCGCGAAATAATTAATATAGCAGCCTCTAAGGCCGTAAACAAAAAAACATTCTCCTTGCCTATACCAAAAAAACGCGCTGTAGGCCCTTTGTAGCGCGTTTAACAACGTTTTCTCCCCGCTATCTTAGGCGACATAAAAATATGGCGCATAATTCTCATTTCTGAAGCTCTATCAAACGCCCTGGCTATCATGGGCGTTGATATTAATAATCGGACATATATTTCAATCTACAGAGATTTACTTAATTCCTTCTTGATTCGAAAAAATGTAGCTCGCCCACATCCAACTAACTTATAAATCTCTTCGTTGGTATATGTTCCCTTAGCCAAATATTCAGCGACCTTCTTGCGGATTTCATCATCTTTTTGTCGCCCTTTGAACACACCTTTCGCCTTTGCAATCTTGATACCCTCTGCCTGTCTTTGACGAATAAAAGAGCGTTCCAACTCACCAACGGCTCCCAACATGGTGGTTATGAACTTGCTGGTGGGGGAATCATCAAAAGTCATGTGATTATCTATAAACTCAACTCTCACGCCCTTTGTAGTCAGTTCATCCAGTATATCCAGAAGGTCACGGGTATTACGTGCCAGACGGTCAACGCTTTTAACTCGAACTGTGTCACCAGAGCGAACTTTACTCATTAACTCTTTTAAAGCTGGCCTGTCTGCATTCTTACCGCTGGCCTTATCAATCAAAATCTCATCAACCAGTGTTTCTAACGCTTCAATCTGGCGTGATTCATTCTGATCTTTGCTGCTTACTCGTACATACCCGAAAGTTCCCATAGTCCCCCCAAAAAGTCTCATATCAATGACATCAACGATACAGTATCAAATAAGTTAAAATAAAGCAATTTTGATACTCAGTTCCAACATCAACGACACGTATCAATTACGTCTACTCAAATGAGATCGCCGCATCCCTCACCGATATTTGATAATTAGTTAGCGTGACGCTTGCGAGCACGACCGACGCTAATCCGTGCAGCTCATGCGCTATGGTTGATAACATGATGAAGTGTTTAGGAGGAAAGCAGGTAATTCCCCCAAAGTAGTTAATCGAATAAATCGAATAGATCGCTCAAGGGGACTAGCTTGACGTAAATATAACCATCATCATCCTCTTCAATGACAATAGGCATATCTACGCCATTGGATAATACAGCCTTAGCGCGGTAATGCTTATCAGTGATTTCTTTAACATCTTCAACAACAAGACATTTCACATCACTTCCTTCATCTTTCAATATTGAAGTCGTAAGTTCACACGCACCTACTTTAAGCTCTTTGCTGTAAGCCAAAGCACCAACAACAGGAACACAACTCAACGCAATGGCAATGTAAACAAAAAACCATGCCCATCGGTTGCTCGACTTAACGCCTGCAAATTGAGATCTACTGTAAACATACAGCGGCGGGAAAAAGAGAACACTAATAGCAGGATTTACAAACTTGGGAACTGACGCCCTATAAACATTAGCTATCTCCTTTAAGTCAAGTTCTGCACAGATAAGAGCGGTTACAAAGAAAACAATTATAGCAATCTGAGCATCCGTTGTGAGAAAGTAAACTATTGGACAAAGCAGTGGAACTACCATATAAAAATAGAAATAAATATTTTTTATTTTCAATTCGTTATATGCCATTAAAGGATACCTGCCATGCTACAAATTAGCTTATAACTGACACCAAAATGTTCTACATCACGATATACGTGTTTATTGTACGAATGTACAGTTACTACCTGATGGTGCACCAATGAACAACTGCATCTTTTCGCAGGTAACAACTATCTTCTGCCCTTTCTTCAGTTTTGAGGCTTTTGACTTTTCTGAATCTTCCATGCTTAACATTACAGGTAAAAAACGGTTGCCACTTTCCAGCCGAACGATTACATCATTTGTAAAATTCTTAGCTATTTCCTGGACTGTACCTGTGATTTCTACTTTACGCCCACCAATTTCATCATCGGCGGCGACTTCATTGGCGTCATATAACTCAGCCAGGGCTTTTGCCGTTGTTCGATAAATATGATCATTAGAAACGACTTTCTTTAATTCCCCATCGGCAACTTGCAATTGTTCAGGATTTACCATTGTAGCAACCACTATTTTTATAAAATCTTTTTGCGTCGTGACGTAAGTCGCTCCTTCGCCACAACTATCAATCACAGTTTTATCTTCGGTGATAATCTTACTCTCTTTGAGTTTTTTACCCTCCGCCGAGCCGAAAACAATGGCATTATGTATCGTAGCGTAACTCTCCGTATCCTTCTGCATCCCCCGTGTTACTTGCTTTATCAATACATCCTCAGACTCACCTTTCAGTGCCTGCTCACAACTTACAGTCATAAGCGTTTTGAGATAATTCACTACGTACTCAGGATATGGCTGTATGTTTGAAGTAATCCTCTCATCAGCGAAAGACATGAACGAAAAGAGCATGAAAGGTAACACCAGGATCTTTTTCAAAATTAGCCTCCGTGAATATGTGTAACACATTGATACGAATACGAAAAAATACCATCGATCATTTTGATCGATCAATATTATAAAACCGATCGGTAAAACTGATCAATTAAGTCGTTGAAAATCCTCTAAGAGAAAACGGAGAGAAGTAGCCAATCATTAGGAGATAACGAACAATCAGAGAGGGGGAAAGTTAATGTTTTGTGGTTTGTTGTTGCCGTTTAACGGCAATGCAGGATGTATAACTATTCAGTCGCAACTTGTAAACTCGTGTCCTTGGTAGAAGATAACCATTTGCTGGTGCCTTATGCCATAACTGAGTAACCCTGTTCCGACAGTGAACAACAGGATGCAACATAGAAATAGCCCAAGGCAAAAACCGTTTTAACGAGATGGCGACCGAAATTCTTGTGAAACTTTTCGCGGATTACGTCCCACTCAGAATTTGGCTGATCGAAACGGAGAACGGTAAGAAGTTCTGTAGATATGAGAACAGCGTTTACTTATTAACTATGTGACCAAAAGCAAACACTGTTCCAGTGTGAAAACTTTCACTATTGATGACTACAAAAAGCAACCAGCCAACGAATAAAGCCGATTGGCTGGATTCTTTAAAGGGTGTTAATCATCAATATCCAATGGTTCATCGTCCAACCATGAATAATCGCGTGACGTAGAGCACTCTGTTATGTCATCCAATAAAACTAGCCCTGCACGCCCTGCTTTCATAAACGTTAACTTACATTGAACGTTAAGCTGATGCCCGTTGTACATCTGTTCTTCTTCGAGCTCATACTCGCCTGAAAGTGTTCCCGTATCAGAAATTGACCATTCTTCAACCGACTTCCAAAGATCACCGCTAGTTACAAGATCATAATCCATGTCGGGATAATCAGGAAAATAAGCATTACTTTCAGCCATTTCCCCGGATTCTGCTGCATCTTGATATATCGCCTCTTCAAGAATTTCCCGAATATGATCATCATAAAAATCATCCACTGATTCAGATACTTTCACAGACAAGCCGGCCTTTAACTCTGAGATAAAGACACCAAAGTTATCATCAGACACACCGAACTTTTTCGCTCTTTCCATACCTAAGGGCATATTTAGAACGATGTATTCTGCATCCGCAAGGCTATATTTACGAGGTGGATTCTTGTCTTCTTCAAGCATTGCCGCATAGCTGGCATAACCTAAGAGAGCAGCAATGACTTCGCGGGTATGAGAGCGTTTTAAGGATGTATTAATGGAAATGTTGTAGCAAATTGCTTTGATTGCATCATTCATGATAAACCACTCCAACACATCAGATCTTTTGGCAATCATTTAAGGTTTGGCATTGGACATTTTGTTACCTTCAACCATTTGCCAGATCTGACACTATGAATAAGGTTTAAGAAAGAATGACTACTGCCTTTTTAAGCTGTCCAAAACTTAGGCTGGCGCCTAAGTTCACTATATCACTTAAGAAATAAAATGCAATAGCAACTATTTAGCGCCGTGATGGGACTCTATAGGGGACGCCGCCCCTACCAAGCATCTACTGCTTACTAACGAAGCATGATGGATTTATTCGAGGAAAACCAATTAACATTTCATCTATTTTTTGTACTAACAATTTACCTGAGTCATGATACTTCTTTATCACTTCTGGTGGAACTTTATCTGAGAAAACCGGAGTTTCAACATACATTGCATATCCGCAAAGCTTATTACCATTATTGTCAGTTTTGATTTGCCCCTCGAAAAGGTAGCGTTGCCTATCATAAATCTCATATCTAAGAGTCAACGTCTTATCTTTCGCTTTACTGATTGTCACACTACTGATCACTGCTCGCACAACTTCACGAATATTCAATCGATTTGGGTGCGTTGTATCCTCAAGCAATTGCGGGGTGAGCATCTCTACAGTATCTACTATTTTTTCAATTTGTTGCTCACGAGAACCTTGTAAAAGCTCACGTTGACTCAATTTGTCCAGTTCCAACAGTAGCCCACGTTTACGCGACTCCAGTTCCTGAAGCTGGGTGACCAAAGACTCCAGATTCCCTCCCATTGTAATTGCTGTTGTCAGATTTCCAATCTGGGATTCGACAAGCTCCAATTCGCTACGTTTCGAATCAATCTGATCTGCAAGCGACTCTCCCGCATTCTGATCTTCTATTACTAACGACATATATCCACTGATAAGTGGGTATAACAAACAACGTTCGACCAACTCGCCTGAAACACTCCAAGCTTTACAGGAAGACATTCTTTTCTTACCCGACTCACACAGGTAGCGAATTTTTCCTTGCTTACTGAATGAAGTCATCGCACCGCCACAGTGACCACAACGTAAAATCCCCATACCAGAAAGCAGTGTTATAACTTTTTTCTTACAACCTTGTGGCATTTTGTTGTTGCAAGCAACATCTTGAAGCCGTGCAAATTCAGCGGGCGTACAGACAGGCGGAAAATAATCCTCCAGATGATAAGTAACATTGTTCAATGTTAAGACTTTTTCCCCCATCAGTGCCCGATTTAACCGCATTTTTTTGATATTCGGTACAGTCCAACGAGCTTCTCTATTTTTATTTCGTGTCTTTTTACCCGGCGGCGGCGGGTAAATGTCGCTATTTTCATTGAGGTAATTTGCTACCCGATAGTTACCCCACCCCGAAAGCAACAATCTCACAGCCTCTTTTGCGGCCTTAAAGTATATTGGATGTGGCTTTACTGCTTCAGTATTTGGCCCTGTTGCATCAATCCAGAAAGGAGTTGAGCCAGCACTTTTTATGTTCGTAGGTAGCCCCGATTTATGTCGCTCAATCAGCTTCAATGTGGTTTCATAAGCACGTTTTTGCTTAGTCAGTGACTCTTCATTTGCTCGGCTGAACAAGAAAAGAGACATAATTAAATCGTTAACGTTGTTACTAATACTCTCCTCTGTATAAATTTTCCCATCCATACCAGTAACGATTGTCAGCCCCAACTTTAACAAGCTAGTGAATAGATTCAGAGCCGTCATGACGTCCTGTCTTGTTAGGCGGTCGAGATTCTCAACATACAGCCATGAATCAGATGAAATAACCCCAGCTTTAACAGCGTTAATAAATCCAGAAAACGCACCTTGTGTAGTATTCTTACCCCGAAACGCAGAGACGCCTGCATCAAGGATCTGGACATACTCCAAACCATGAATTGCAGCGTATTGTTTCGCTTTTTCAGTCTGACGCTCCAGGGATGTATTCCCTGTTTGTTTGTCAGTAGACCAACGTATATAGGAATAAAGTTTTTTCATGGCTAACACTTTGAATAATAGACATTCTGAGAATATCATCTTTTCAAACTTGGGCAACACTAAGTTGGCTAACCCGGCACCGCTGGGCCTGATGGGCTTCGGCATGACCACCATTCTGCTTAACCTGCACAACGTGGGTTATTTCGCTCTGGACGGTATTATTCTCGCCATGGGCATCTTCTACGGCGGTATCGCGCAAATTTTTGCCGGTCTGCTGGAGTATAAAAAAGGCAACACTTTCGGCTTAACTGCCTTCACTTCTTACGGCTCTTTTTGGCTGACGCTGGTTGCGATTCTGCTGATGCCGAAACTGGGTCTGACCGACGCGCCGAATGCGCAGTTCCTCGGTGTTTATCTGGGGCTGTGGGGCGTGTTTACGCTGTTTATGTTCTTCGGCACGCTAAAAGGTGCACGCGTTCTGCAATTCGTTTTCTTCAGCCTGACCGTGCTGTTTGCCCTACTGGCTATCGGTAACATTGCCGGTAACGCTGCGATCATCCACTTCGCGGGCTGGATAGGTCTGATCTGCGGTGCCAGCGCGATCTACCTGGCAATGGGTGAAGTGCTGAACGAGCAGTTTGGTCGCACCGTTCTGCCAATTGGTGAATCCCACTAATTGCTTGATATCCCCCGCACGGGGGATATCAGCGTGCGCTTTATTCATGCCGGATGCGGCGTGAACGCCTTATCCGGCCTATATAATCATGCAAATTCAATATATTGCAGGAAGATCGTAGGCCTGATAAGCGTAGCGCATCAGGCAGTTTTGCGTTTGTCATCAGTCTGATCCCCCCGCCTGGGGGGATTTTTTTATTCGCTAACTTCACGTCTTGCACTCTTCGGTCTGAATGCCGCTACCACTTCAGGTGCCGTTTCAACGTATGGTCCTTCCAGCAACTGAATGCAGTACGGCACACTGGCAAAAATACCGTGCACCACGACATTGCCCTCGCCATCCTTCACGCCTTCCAGCGTCTCTTTGATGGACTTCGGCTGACCAGGCAAATTAAGAATCAATGCCTGTTTACGAATCACGCCCACCTGCCGCGAAAGGATCGCGGTTGGAACAAAATGCAGGCTAATCTGGCGCATCTGTTCGCCAAAACCCGGCATCTCGCGATCGGCTACTGCCAACGTTGCATCGGGTGTCACGTCACGGCGCGCGGGGCCAGTACCGCCGGTTGTCAGCACCAGATGGCAACTCATTTCGTCCACCAGCTCACACAAGGTTTGCTCAATGATCGCCTGCTCATCAGGGATTAAACGGGTTTCCAGCTCAAATGGCGTCGTCAGCGCCGATGCCAGCCACTCTTCCAGTGCAGGAATGCCTTTATCCTGATAAACGCCGCTGGACGCGCGATCAGAAATGGAAACTAAGCCGATACGTAAAGTATTCATCAAGATTTTTCCGTTTAAACAGTCTCGTTAAACAGAATGATACACTGCGAAGGGAGTGACAGACAGGCTTCAGAAGAGGTAGCGTGACCGACTTCCCGGCCACGCTAAGAATGATTACAGCAGAGCGCCGATCATTTTTTCCAGTTTTTCCTGGTCAACAGCAAACTTACGGATACCTTCCGCCAGTTTATCTACAGCCATTGGATCCTGGTTGTGCTGCCACAGGAACTCGGACTCAGTGATACGTGCCGGACGCGCTTTCACTTCGCCAGTGTAGGACAGTTTACGTTCAATAGCCCCTTCGCTCTCTGCCAGTTCTTTCAGCAGTGCCGGAGCAATGGTCAGACGGTCGCAACCTGCCAGTTCCAGAATTTCACCGATGTTACGGAAGCTTGCGCCCATAACCACGGTTTCATAACCATGCTCTTTGTAGTACTGGTAGATTTCCGATACAGAAACCACGCCAGGATCTTCTGCCGGAGCGTACTCTTTCTTGTCGGTATTGGCTTTGTACCAGTCAAGAATACGGCCAACAAACGGAGAGATCAGGAATACGCCAGCTTCTGCACAAGCACGCGCCTGGGCGAAGGAAAACAGCAGAGTCAGGTTACAGTTGATACCTTCTTTTTCTAGCTGTTCAGCAGCACGGATACCCTGCCAGGTAGACGCCAGTTTGATCAGAATACGATCGTTGCTGATACCCGCATCGTTGTAGAGCTTGATCAGACGTTTTGCTTTTGCAATTGACGCTTCGGTGTCATAGGAAAGACGCGCATCAACTTCAGTTGAGATACGGCCAGGAACCAGTTTCAGGATTTCCAGACCAATGTTTACTGCCAGTTTGTCAGTCGCGTCCACGATTTGCTGTGCGCGATCGTTGCTCTGCTGTTTCGCCCATGCGACAGCATCATCAATCAACTTGCGGTATTCCGGAATCTGCGCTGCGTTAAGAATGAGAGAAGGGTTGGTTGTGGCATCCTGCGGTTGATACAGCTTCATTGCCGCGATGTCCCCAGTGTCGGCCACTACAGTGGTGTACTGACGAAGGGAGGTCAATTTGTCCGTCATGATAGTATTTCTCTTTAAACAGCTTGTTAGGGGGATGTAACCGGTCTGCCCTGATGATATCACGACGCAACGACAGCGCAACCGCAGACGAGAGGGTTATCGCCAGGCGAGACTGTTTAGGTTTTCTGACACTGCGTTGATATCGCTCGCCATTTTTAAGCAAAAACTCAAGTATGCTACACAAGCGTTATCTACCAATGCACATCGTATATAATTCTTAATCAATTGGTAACGTTTACACAGGAATGTAACCGCGTGCCGGCGACAAGAGGGATACGAATGCCTGACTTTTTCTCTTTTATTAACAGTGTTCTATGGGGATCAGTGATGATCTACCTGCTCTTCGGCGCAGGTTGCTGGTTCACTTTTCGCACCAGATTCGTTCAGTTTCGCTACATTCGCCAGTTTGGCAAAAGTCTCAAAAATAGCGTTCATCCACAACCGGGGGGCTTAACGTCTTTTCAGTCACTGTGTACCAGTCTTGCCGCGCGCGTCGGCAGCGGTAACCTCGCCGGTGTTGCGCTGGCCATTACTGCCGGTGGACCCGGTGCCATCTTCTGGATGTGGATTGCCGCGTTTATCGGCATGGCGACCTCTTTTGCCGAATGTTCCCTTGCCCAACTTTATAAAGAACGTGACGCTAATGGGCAGTTTCGCGGTGGTCCGGCATGGTATATGGCGCGTGGATTGGGGATGCGCTGGATGGGCGTGCTATTCGCTATCTTTTTGCTCATCGCCTACGGATTGATTTTCAGCGGTGTTCAGGCAAACGCCGTCGCCCGCGCGATGCATTTTGCGTTTGATGTTCCACCATTAGTAACTGGCATCATACTCGCTGTCTTTGCCCTGTTGGCGATAACCCACGGTATTTATGGTGTCGCCCGACTGATGCAATGGTTTGTCCCTGTAATGGCATTAATTTGGGTACTCGCCAGTCTGATCATTTGTGCGATGAATATCGAGCAACTTCCTCACATCATTTGGTCTATTTTTGACAGCGCCTTTGGCTGGCAGGAAGCGGCAGGCGGCACCGCGGGTTACACCCTGAGCCAGGCAGTTACGAACGGCTTTCAGCGCAGTATGTTTTCTAATGAGGCGGGAATGGGGTCGACACCAAATGCAGCGGCGGCGGCAGCATCCTGGCCGCCGCATCCGGCAGCACAAGGTATTGTTCAGATGATCGGCATTTTTATCGACACCCTGGTCATCTGCACGGCAAGCGCCATGCTAATATTGCTGGCCGGAAACGGTACAACCTATATACCGCTGGAGGGTATTCAGCTTCTCCAGAAAGCGATGCGAGCACTAATGGGTTCCTGGGGGGCAGAGTTTGTCACAATAGTGGTGATTCTGTTTGCCTTCAGCTCTATCGTCGCCAATTACATTTATGCGGAAAATAACCTTTTCTTTTTACGTATGAACAACACTAAAGCGATCTGGTGTCTGCGTATCTGCATCTTTGCCACCGTGATTGGTGGCACGCTACTTAGCCTCCCCATGATGTGGCAACTGGCTGATATTATTATGGCGTGTATGGCGATCACTAATCTGACCGCTATTTTGCTGCTCTCTCCGGTAGTGCATACCATTGCCAGTGATTATCTGCGCCAGCGTAAACTCGGCATACGCCCGATGTTTGATCCGCTGCGCTACCCGGACATCGGCCAGCAACTCGCACCTGATACGTGGGATGATGTTTCGCAGGACTAATCACAACTATCGATCAATTCATCCGCATTTTTTGCTACAGTCGCTGTAAATTTCCTGCAAGGACTGGATATGCTGATTCTGATTTCACCTGCGAAAACGCTTGATTATCAAAGCCCGTTGGCTACCACGCGCTATACGTTGCCGGAGCTGTTAGATCACTCACAGCAGCTTATTCACGAAGCGCGGAAGCTGACACCCCCGCAGATTAGCACGCTGATGCATATCAGCGACAAACTGGCGGGTATCAACGCCGCTCGCTTTCATGACTGGCAGCCAGATTTCACGCCGGAGAATGCCCGGCAGGCGATTCTGGCGTTCAAAGGCGATGTCTACACCGGTTTGCAGGCCGAAACCTTCAGCGAAGAAGATTTCGCTTTTGCCCAGCAGCATCTGCGTATGCTTTCCGGTTTGTATGGCGTACTGCGTCCACTCGATTTAATGCAGCCATACCGTCTGGAAATGGGGATCCGTCTTGAGAACGCCCGGGGCAAAGATCTGTACCAATTCTGGGGTGATGTGATCACCAACAAGCTGAACGAGGCGCTCGAAGCGCAAGGCGATCAGGTAGTAATTAACCTGGCGTCAGATGAGTATTTTAAATCAGTGAAACCGAAGAAACTGAATGCTGAGATTATCAAGCCGGTGTTCCTCGATGAGAAGAACGGCAAGTTTAAGGTTATTAGTTTCTACGCTAAGAAAGCGCGCGGCCTGATGAGTCGTTTTATTATTGAGAATCGCCTGACCAAACCAGAACAACTGACTGGCTTTAATCGTGAAGGTTACTTCTTTGATGAAGCCACCTCCAGCAATAGCGAACTGGTGTTTAAACGCTACGAGCTGCGTTAAGTTTGCGGTAAATGCCGGATACGGCGTAAACGCCTTATCCGGCCTACAAAAGCATGCAGATTCAATATATTGTAGAGATCACGTAGGCCTGATAAGTGTAGCGCATCAGGCAATTTTGCGTTTGCCATCAGGCTCAAATGCCGGAGGTCATCCGGCAGTTATGTTTACCGATGGTGTCTGTCCGGACCTGGACGATGATCGCCGCCGTGATCGTTTCGATGATCTCCGCGGTGATCATTTCGATGATCATTATACCAATTATGGTGCGGCTGCGATCCGTGTGGGTGCCAGCGATTATCTCGCCATTCGTAATTT
This sequence comes from Escherichia sp. MOD1-EC6162, assembly GCF_002965125.1. Lineage (NCBI taxonomy): Bacteria > Pseudomonadati > Pseudomonadota > Gammaproteobacteria > Enterobacterales > Enterobacteriaceae > Escherichia > Escherichia sp. MOD1-EC6162. The sequence goes on along the minus strand of NZ_PTSB01000007.1, from coordinate 94,406 downwards.
CTATACCACCAGTTATGGTCACGCCAGTAACCGCCATCCCAGTAGTAACCGCGATGATCGCGATCGCCAATCTGTAATTTCACTGATGGTACTAGCATTATTTCCTCTGCCTGCGCTGCCATAGGAGCGACCAGAATCAGGGAAAGTGCGAGCAGGATAGATTGCATCTTTTTCACAGGTGACTCCTTTTATCATTGCCAGTTATGGGCCGATATCCGGAGCTTACGGTAAAAGAATCCCCGTTGTCATTCTCTACAATTAAAAGAGCTAAGTTACCGCATTTATTGAAAATTTCTCCTTTTTTTCTGTCGATTTTTCTCATATTTTCTCCACAAAAAAGCCGAACTGCATAAACGCAAGCCCGGCCATTTTCAGGAAATTAATGGATACTACTTATGATTCATCATCAGCTTGCGCAGCGCGGCAAAATCAGCGGGCAGATTATGAGAAAGCAGCGGTAAATCAGCACGTTCTGCCAGCTCTTTTGGCAGCTCCAGCGTTTCACCAAGAATTACCTCCACGCTCTCTTTAAATTTCGCCGGATGCGCGGTGCCGAGGAACAGACCATATTCGCCTGGGTGAAGCTGGTCACGCAGCGCACGGTAAGCCACGGCAGCATGCGGTTCTGAGGTATATCCCAGATCTTTTAATTCGCGCATCGTCTGCCGGGTCGATTCATCATCCACCGCCGCATAGCCCAACTCCTTCAATTGCCAAATTTTGCGGCGGAACAACTCTTCCACACGCGGCCAGTTATTCGGCTGGCTAACATCCATCGCATTGGATAATGTCGCCTGGGTGGCTTTTGGCGACCACTGCCCGTCGTGCAGGAAACGCGGCACTGTATCGTTAACGTTAGTGGCAGCGATAAAACGCTTCACCGGCAGACCGAGAGATTTTGCCAGCAGGCCTGCAGTTAAATCACCGAAGTTACCGCTTGGCACCGAGACAACCAACTGGTTCCGCGCCTCCTGCGGCAACTGCGCCACAGCCTCAAAGTAGTAGCAAATCTGCGCCAGCAACCGGCTGATATTAATGGAGTTAGCTGAGTTCAGCCCAAGCGCCACTTTCAGCTCTTCATCATTAAACGCCTGCTTCACCAGTGCCTGACAGGCATCGAAATCGCCGTCGATAGCGACAGTTTCAATGTTGCCACCTAATGTACAGAACAGTTTTTCTTGCAGTGGGCTGATTTTGCCGCGCGGATAGAGGATAACCACTTTTACATTCGGTAAACCATAGAACGCGTGAGCCACTGCCGCCCCGGTATCGCCGGAGGTCGCGGTCAGAATAGTCACCGGTTTATCGCCCGCAATATGAGTCAGCATTTGCGCCATAAAGCGACCGCCGAAATCTTTAAATGCCAGCGTTGGCCCGTGGAACAGTTCCAGGCAACCGACATCGCTTGTAACTTTGGCAACCGGAGCCGGGAATGCAAACGCTGCACGCACGCGCTCTTCCAGTGCGTCCTGCGGGATCTCATCACCAATAAACGCTGAGAGGATCTTCGCGCTGCGGGTAACGAAATCCAGCTTCAGCATCTCATCAATTTCGGTCAGACTAAATTCCGGTAGATCGTGCGGAAAAAATAGCCCCTGATTTTTACCCAACCCCTGCGTTACGGCTTGCGCAAAGCTGACCTGTTCGTTGTGATCTTTCAGATTGTAGAGTTTCATTTAGTTTTCCAGTACTCGTGCGCCCGCCGTATCCAGCCGGCAAATATGAACAAAACCTTCCTGATTTTGCAGGTAGTTCTTACCCAACCAGTCAGCAACGCGTTGGGCGGTATCCGGCTTGTCACACAGAGCGAACAAGGTCGGGCCAGAGCCGGAGATACCGCTCGCTACTGCGCCGATTTCCGCTACCGCCTGCCGTGCCTGCCTGAAGCCCGGCAGTAAACGTTCACGGTAGGGTTCAGCGATAACATCTTTCATCAGCTTCGCGGCAAGCTCAGGCTGACGGGAATAGCAGGCGTGAATGAAGCCCGCCAGATGCCGCCCGTGAGCAATGCAATCCTGACGGCGGTACTGCGCCGGTAAAATAGCCCGAGCTTCTGCCGTCGAGACTTTAATCCCCGGATACGCCAGCACCCACAACCACTCATCAAACCCCGGCACCTGCTGGCTGATGATGCCGTTTTCTTCGATCATCAACTGCATACCGCCAAGAAAGCACGGAGCCACATTGTCGTAATGAATGCTGCCAGAAATACGCCCTTCCAGCTCGCCCATCAAGGCCAACAGGCGGGTATCGTTGAGCGGCTTGCCACAGTGCTCATTCATCGCGACCAGTGCCGCGACCACTGAACAGGCGCTGGAACCTAAGCCAGAACCGATCGGCATATTCTTTTCCAGGGTCATCGCCACTGGAATTTGCTTGCCCAGTTCCTGGCAAAAACGCTCCCAGCACTGATAAACGATATTTTCTCGCGGTTCTGACGGTAGTTTGTCGGCAAACTGTCCGAGGTTGTTGAGACTGAATGCCTCTGCCGCCTCAACCGTCACCACATCCCCAAGCAATTCGCCATCAACAGGCGTTACCGCCGCGCCGAGCACATCAAACCCGACGCTTATATTGGCACTGGAAGCCGGAGCATAAACTTTAACCATTTCAGACTCCTAACTTCCATGAGAGGGTGCGTAGCAGATCGGCAAAGACACCGGCAGCCGTAACATCATTGCCCGCGCCGTAACCGCGCAAAACCAGCGGCAGCGGCTGATAATAGTGGCTATAGAAGGCTAATGCGTTTTCGCCGTTTTTCACTTTGAACAGCGGATCGTTACCATCCACTTCAGCAATCTTCACGCGGCAGACACCATCTTCATCAATGTTGCCAACATAGCGCAAAACTTTGCCTTCATCACGAGCCTTCGCCACGCGTGCGGCAAAGAGATCGTCAAGCTGTGACAGGTTCGCCATAAAAGCCGCAACATCACCCTCAGCGTTAAACCCGGCTGGCAGCACAGGTTCGATTTCAATATCCGCCAGTTCCAGTTCACGCCCGGTTTCACGGGCGAGAATCAACAGCTTACGCGCCACATCCATACCGGACAGGTCATCTCGCGGATCCGGTTCGGTATAACCCATTTCCCGCGCCAGCGTGGTCGCTTCAGAGAAGCTCATACCTTCATCTAACTTGCCGAAGATAAACGAGAGCGAGCCAGAAAGAATGCCGGAGAATTTCATCAATTCATCGCCAGCGCTGAGCAAGTTTTGTAGGTTCTCAATAACCGGCAATCCCGCACCGACATTGGTGTCGTAGAGGAATTTACGCCGTGATTTTTCCGCCGCGTAACGCAACTGATGGTAGTAATCCATCGACGAGGTGTTGGCCTTTTTATTCGGCGTCACCACGTGGAAACCTTCACGCAGGAAGTCGGCATATTGATCCGCCACCGCCTGGCTGGAGGTGCAGTCGACAATCACCGGGTTCAACAGATGATATTCTTTCACCAGGCGAATTAAACGCCCGAGATTAAACGGCTCTTTGGCTTGCGCCAGTTCTTCCTGCCAGTTTTCCAGGTTAAGGCCATGCACATTGGTCAGCAACGCCTTCGAGTTGGCAACGCCGCAGACACGTAAGTCGATATGTTTGTTCTTCAGCCAGCTTTGCTGACGCTTCAGTTGCTCCAGCAGCGCACCGCCAACGCCACCGACGCCAATCACAAAGACTTCGATAACCTGATCGGTATTGAACAGCATCTGGTGGGTTACACGCACACCCGTCGTCGCGTCATCGTTATTTACCACCACGGAGATTGAGCGTTCAGAAGACCCCTGGGCAATGGCGACAATATTGATATTGGCGCGAGCCAGCGCGGCAAAGAATTTCGCTGAGATCCCGCGCAAGGTGCGCATACCATCACCCACCACCGAAATTATTGCCAGCCGTTCAGTGACCGCCAGCGGCTCCAGTAAACCTTCTTTCAGTTCAAGGTAGAACTCTTCCTGCATCGCCCGTTCAGCGCGTGCACAGTCGCTTTGTGGAACGCAGAAACTGATACTGTATTCGGAAGACGATTGGGTAATCAGCACCACCGAAATTCTGGCACGTGACATTGCAGCAAACACACGCGCCGCCATGCCAACCATCCCCTTCATTCCTGGACCGGAAACGCTGAACATCGCCATATTATTCAGATTGGAAATCCCTTTTACCGGTAGTTCGTCTTCGTCACGGCTGGCGCCAATAAGCGTACCGGGCGCTTGTGGGTTTCCGGTGTTTTTAATCAGGCAAGGGATCTGGAACTGGGCGATAGGGGTAATGGTGCGAGGATGAAGAACTTTAGCGCCGAAGTAAGAAAGCTCCATCGCTTCCTGATAGGACATCGACTTCAACAACCTCGCATCGGGCACCTGACGCGGGTCGCAGGTATAAACACCGTCAACGTCCGTCCAGATCTCGCAGCAATCGGCGCGTAAACAAGCAGCCAGTACCGCAGCGGAGTAGTCGGAACCATTGCGCCCCAGCACCACCAGTTCGCCTTTTTCATTACCGGCGGTGAAACCAGCCATCAGCACCATGTGGTCAGCCGGAATGCGGCTTGCAGCAATACGGCGGGTAGATTCGGCAATATCGACGGTAGATTCGAGGTAATGACCGACTGCCAGCAGTTTTTCGACCGGATCGATAACGGTAACGTTGTGACCGCGCGCTTCCAGTACACCGGCCATAATAGCGATCGACATTTTTTCGCCACGACAGATCAGCGCAGCGTTGATGCTGTCCGGACATTGTCCCAGCAGGCTAATACCGTGCAGGACATGCTTAATTTGGGCAAATTCTTGATCGACAAACGTTTTCAGTTGCGCCAGCGGGAATCCCGGCTGGGCGGCGGCGAGTCCAGTCAGAAGTTCGGCAAAAATACGTTCGGCATCGCTGATATTGGGTAAAGCATCCTGGCCGCTAATGGTTTTTTCAATCATCGCCACCAGATGGTTGGTAATTTTGGCGGGGGCAGAGAGGACGGTAGCCACCTGCCCCTGCCTGGCATTGCTCTCCAGAATATCGGCAACCCGCAGAAAACGTTCTGCATTTGCCACTGATGTACCGCCGAACTTCAACACTCGCATGGTTGTTACCTCGTTACCTTTGGTCGAAAAAAAAGCCCGCACTGTCAGGTGCGGGCTTTTTTCTGTGTTTCCTGTACGCGTCAGCCCGCACCGTTACCTGTGGTAATGGTGATGGTGGTGGTAATGGTGGTGCTGATGCGTTTCATGGATGTTGTGTACTCTGTAATTTTTATCTGTCTGTGCGCTATGCCTATATTGGTTAAAGTATTTAGTGACCTAAGTCAATAAAATTTTAATTTACTCACGGAAGGCTACCCGTCCATAAGCTGCTGGCAAGTGCTCTTTTTTTAATCCACACTGAGACATATTTCCCGTTGCAGTCAGAATTAAAACCTAAAGATAACATTCCCTACAGTTTTTTATTTGGTGATATTTTTTTCAATATCATGCAGCAAACGGTGCAACATTGCGGTGTCTCGTTGCTCTAAAAGTCCCAGGCGTTGTTGTAACCAGTCGATCAGTTTTGTGTCATCTGCCACCGCTAACGTCGTTAACAATGACATGACTCGTTCGCGTAAAGCACGCAGTTGATGTTGGTCTGCAGTTGCGTCACTTTTCGTCGGTTGTTGTATTAATGTTGCTAATTGATAGCAATAAACCATCACCGCCTGCCCCAGATTAAGCGAAGGGTAATCTGCCACCATCGGCACGCCAGTAAGAATATCAGCCAGCGCCAGTTCTTCGTTTGTCAGACCGGAATCTTCCCGGCCAAATACCAACGCCACATGATTCATCCACGTCGATTTTTCCTCCAACAACGGCACCAGTTCCACCGGCGTCGCATAGTAATGATATTTCGCCCGGCTACGCGCAGTGGTGGCGACAGTAAAGTCGACATCGTGTAAAGATTCAGCCAGTGTTGGAAAAACTTTAATATTATCAATAACATCACCGGAGCCATGTGCAACCCAGCGGGTGGCGGGCTCCAGATGGGCCTGGCTATCGACAATGCGCAGTTCGCTAAATCCCATTGTTTTCATTGCCCGCGCCGCTGCACCTATATTTTCTGCTCTGGCGGGTGCGACCAGAATAATCGTTATACGCATGTTGCTACTCTTCTTGACCAAATAACCGCGAACAGGGTGATGAATGTCAACTTACTGCGCGGAGAGAATTTACAAAATATTAACGCAAGTCGCAGAAAAAGCCCTTTACTTAGCTTAAAAAAAGCTAAACTATTTCCTGACTGTACTAACCGTTTAATTGTTAAAAAACGCTACATATCTTTCTGTTTACTTAGGATAATTTTATAAAAAATAAATCTCGACAATTGGATTCACCACGTTTATTAGTTGTATGATGCAACTAGTTGGATTATTAAAATAATGTGACGAAAGCTAGCATTTGGATACGATGATTTCATCAAACTGTTAACGTGCTACAATTGAACTTGATATATGTCAACGAAGCGTAGTTTTATTGGGTGTCCGGCACGTCTTAGCCTGTTATGTCGCTGTTAAAATGGTTAGGATGACAGCCGTTTTTGACACTGTCGGGTCCTGAGGGAAAGTACCCACGACCAAGCTAATGATGTTGTTGACGTTGATGGAAAGTGCATCAAGAACGCAATTACGTACTTTAGTCATGTTACGCCGATCATGTTAATTTGCAGCATGTATCAGGCAGGTCAGGGACTTTTGTACTTCCTGTTTCGATTTAGTTGGCAATTTAGGTAGCAAACATGCAGACCCCGCACATTCTTATCGTTGAAGACGAGTTGGTAACACGCAACACGTTGAAAAGTATTTTCGAAGCGGAAGGCTATGATGTTTTCGAAGCGACAGATGGCGCGGAAATGCATCAGATCCTCTCTGAATATGACATCAACCTGGTGATCATGGATATCAATCTGCCGGGTAAGAACGGTCTTCTGTTAGCGCGTGAACTGCGCGAGCAGGCGAATGTTGCGTTGATGTTCCTGACTGGCCGTGACAACGAAGTCGATAAAATTCTCGGCCTCGAAATCGGTGCAGATGACTACATCACCAAACCGTTTAACCCGCGTGAACTGACTATCCGTGCACGCAACCTGCTGTCTCGTACCATGAATCTGGGTACTGTCAGCGAAGAACGCCGTAGCGTTGAAAGCTACAAGTTCAATGGTTGGGAACTGGACATCAACAGCCGTTCGTTGATCGGCCCTGATGGCGAGCAGTACAAACTGCCGCGCAGCGAGTTCCGCGCCATGCTTCACTTCTGTGAAAACCCTGGCAAAATTCAGTCCCGTGCTGAACTGCTGAAGAAAATGACCGGCCGTGAGCTGAAACCACACGACCGTACTGTAGACGTGACGATCCGTCGTATTCGTAAGCATTTCGAATCTACGCCGGATACGCCGGAAATCATCGCCACCATTCACGGTGAAGGTTATCGCTTCTGCGGTGATCTGGAAGATTAATCGGCTTTACCACCGTCAAAAAAACGGCGCTTTTTAGCGCCGTTTTTATTAGCCAACATTATTTCCAGATACGTAACTCATCGTCCGTTGTGACTTCTTTACTGATTTTCATTTTCGGCATTGAAAACGCATACCAGTCGATATTGCGAGTCACAAACATCATACCTGCCAGCGCCACCACCAGCACACTCGTCCCCAACAACAGCGCGCTATCGGCAGAATTCAGCAGTCCCCACATCACACCATCCAGCAACAACAAAGCCAGGGTAAACAACATGCTGTTGCGCCAACCTTTTAATACCGCCTGCAAGTAAACACCGTTCATTAACGCCCCTATCAGGCTGGCGATTATCCAGGCCACGGTAAAACCGGTATGTTCAGAAAACGCCAGCAAGAGTAAATAAAACATCACCAATGACAACCCCACCAGCAAATATTGCATTGGGTGTAAACGTTGTGCGGTTAGCATTTCAAAAACAAAGAAGGCCATAAAAGTCAGCGCAATGAGCAAAATGGCGTATTTGGTCGCCCGGTCCGTTAATTGATACTGATCGGCTGGCGTAGTGACTGCGACGCTAAACGCCGGGAAATTGTCCCAACGGGTATTATTGCCTGAAGCAAAACGCTCACCGAGGTTATTGGCAAACCAACTACTTTGCCATTGCGCCTGAAAACCGGTCTCGCTGACCTCCCGTTTTGCGGGCAAAAAATCACCTAAAAAACTGGGGTGCGGCCAGTTACTGGTTAAGGTCAATTCGCTATTACGCCCCGTCGGCACCACGGAAAGGCTCCTTGTTCCGCTTAAATTCAGCGCCATATTCAGCTTCAGGTTCTGCTTCAGCCAGTTCCCTTCGGTTAAAGGAATATGCACGCCCTGCCCGCCTTGCTCTAACCCTGTTCCGGGTTCAATGGTCAGCGTCGTTCCGTTAAGTTCAGGTGCTTTCACCACCCCAATGCCACGCGCATCACCTACACTAATCACAATAAACGGCTTGCCTAAGGTGATATTGGGCGCGTTGAGTTCGCTAAGACGCGAAACGTCAAAATCGGCTTTTAGCGTTAAATCACTGTGCCAGACCTGACCGGTATAAATGCCTATCTTCCGTTCTTCCACGTTCTGATTGCCATCAACCATCAACGACTCAGGTAACCAGAAATGGATAAAACTTCGTTTCCGCTCCACGGTTTTTTCTTCTTCCTGCACCGTATAAAGCTCAGTTACAGGGATAGCGATGAGCGGCCCGACCAACTTTTGCGACCCACTGGTGCTTTGACGAATTGCATCCTCAACATCACTACGGTAATCGGCACGTTCGACAATCACCTGCCGAATCAACATTAATGGAATTAACAGCAGCAACACGGCACCAAACAAAGTGGCCATTTTCCAGAACAGGGGGGATTTCAACATAGTCTTCTCCTTTGCAATGGCTGCAGTGTATGAAGACTATGTGGGAAGAATTTGAAGTTATGTGAAGTGACGGTGAAGTCGGAGCGAGGCCAGCACGCCGCCTTGCGGCACGTTGCGCAGTGTGACTTCACCATTAAGCAAACGGGCAACTTCGCTGACAAACGCCAGTCCCAACCCACTGCTTTTTTGTCCATTCTCGCGCGGCAAAGAGTAAAAGCGTTCAAAAATACGCGACAGCGCGTAGTCAGGAATGCCGCTACCGGTATCCTGCACGTTAAGCGTAACTTGCTCCTGATCCACCTCAGCACTAAGCGTTATACAGCCATGCTCGGGGGTAAAATCGATGGCGTTATCCAGTAAATTCCCCAGCGCCTGTTCCAGCAACGCCGGTTCAGCAACAACGTTAACCTCGATGGGCATAACATTCAGAGTGATATTTTTTTCTGCCAACTGTACGGTGCGCGCTTCGCTGACGCGGAGAAATAATGCCGCCACATCAACCGCAGAAAGAACGACCTCCTGACGATTTTCCAGTCTTGCCTGGCGTAGTAGCGTTTCAACCAGCGCCTGCATTCTCGCGTTTTGTGTCAAAATATTGTCGGTAAAACGGGCTACCACTTCCGGTGGCGGTCCTTCGCGTAAGATTTCCGCCGCGCCACGAATTGCTGCCAACGGACTTTTCAGCTCATGGGTTAACGCGTAGACATACTGCTCAATATAGTTTTTCCCTTCCAGCTTCACGCGCATACTTTCCAACGCCTGCGCTAACTTACGCAACTCGCTGCTGCCAAGATCAGGGAGCGGAACGGGTTTATTATCGGTGACGGAATCAGCATAACGGGTGAGTCGGGCAATGGAGCGGTTGATCCACCAAACCATTCCGGTACCAATCACTAGTGCAATTCCCAGCAAAATGCCGCTCGCCCATAATATTCGCCGCTCGCTGCGTTTAATCACCGGTGCCATCGCCGCGTTCGGTTTGCCTACGCTCAAAACACCAATAAGCCGCGAGCCGTCCATAATGGGGGCAGCAACATACATCACAGAACTTTCGGGATCGGCGGGATTTTGCAACGTACTGCGCGCGCCATACTGACCGCGCAACGTTAGCCAGACATCATTCCAGCGTGAGTAATCCTGCCCAACGGCTTTATTTGCCGAGTCGAACAAAACTTTGCCCTGTGCATCAGTCATATAAACATGGTATTCGTTGCGCACTTTGTGAATGCCGCCGATATTGGCGCGAAACGGGCGATTTTGTAGTTGGTCAAACGCCTGTGCCAATTGCCCATGCGCAGGATCGCCAGAGAGCAAATCAGGGCGCGCCAGCTCCGCCAGCAACGTTGCGGTGTCGATCAACGTCCCTTCCGTCGCCCTTCGCACGCCCGGTTTAACTTCTTTGACAAAAATAGCCAGCACGAACCAGGCAGCCACTGCTACCAGTAAAAAATAGCCCAGCAACAGTCGCATGCCGATGCGCATTACAGACTCCTCAGGCTGTATCCCATGCCGCGGTGGGTATTAATCGGTGAAAGCTCGGGATTGATGCAGCGCAGCTTGGCACGCAGCGTTTTAATGTGGGTATCGACGGTGCGATCGTAAGTGTCCTGCGCGTCTTCCCAGACACTATCCATCAATTGCTGGCGTGACCAGACGCGGCCTGGCGACTTGAGTAACGTTTTCAGCAATAAAAACTCGTATCGCGTCAGCGTTAATGGCGTGTCAAACCAGCTTATCTGCGCCGCAGGTTCATTCAGTTCAAAATGACCAATACGGATGACGGGAGGCGGCGTAGAAAATTTCTTCACCCGACGCAGCAAGGTGCGCACTCTGGCGCACACTTCGCGAGGTGAAAACGGTTTAGCCACGTAGTCGTCAGCACCAATTTCCAGCCCAAGCAGACGATCGACCTCTTCACTACGGGCCGTCAGGAACAGCACTGGCAACGCCGGATGGATCGCCAGCAACTGGCGGCATAATTCAAAGCCGCTGATATCAGGCAGACCAACATCGAGAATAATAACGTCGGGAACCCGCTGGCGCGCTTTATCGAGCACCGGCAAGCCCCGCTCAAAAACGTCGACGGCAAAACCTTCCTGCTGCAACATGTAGACCAGCGTGTCGGCTATCCCTTGCTCGTCTTCTACTAACCAGACCGTTTCCCGTTGCATAAATCGCCTCTGTTATTGTCGCCACGGCATGACAGGGACGGCGCTGATGGCATTTTTCGGTGAACCATCGACAACTTTGTCGGAGTAAGCCAGATAGGCGAGCGCATTGCGTTTGGCATCATAGAAGCGCACGACCTGTAACGACTTAAAGACCAGCGATGTACGTTTCTTGAATACCACTTCGCCCTGGGCTTTGCCGTTTTTAATGCGTTCTGACAGTTCAATCGGTCCGACTTGCTGGCAGGAAATAGCCGCGTCGGAAGTATCTTCCGCCAGCCCCAATCCGCCTTTAATACCGCCCGTTTTCGCCCGGCTCACATAGCAGGTGACATTTTTTACATCAGGATCGTCGAAGGCTTCTACGACAATTTTGTGATCCGGGCCGATCATTTTAAATACGGTATCAACCGAACCAATTTCTTCCGCATGTGCCAACGGCCCCAGCATTATCAGGCTTAAAGATAGGATCAAATGCTTGTATTTCATATTGTTACCATTTTTATAAGTTACATTAAGCAATTAGTTCGTCACGGTAAATAACATATTGATTAAGAACAAAATCTCAATACTTTTATTCCCGTAAAGACCTGAAACATACTCTACTAAGAAAAAAACACTGAATGCTAAAACAACAAAAAATGCTATTATCCAATTACCTGATGTCAGGTGCTCGTTGTTGAAAGGATGAGGAAATTTTATGGATCAGGCCGGCATTATTCGCGACCTTTTAATCTGGCTGGAAGGTCATCTGGATCAGCCCCTGTCGCTCGACAATGTAGCGGCGAAAGCAGGTTATTCCAAGTGGCACTTACAGAGAATGTTTAAAGATGTCACTGGCCATGCTATTGGCGCGTATATTCGTGCTCGTCGTTTGTCGAAATCAGCGGTAGCACTACGCCTGACCGCGCGCCCGATTCTGGATATTGCGCTGCAGTACCGCTTCGACTCTCAACAGACATTTACCCGCGCATTTAAAAAGCAATTTGCTCAAACACCTGCGCTGTACCGTCGTTCCCCGGAATGGAGTGCTTTTGGCATTCGCCCGCCGCTACGTCTGGGTGAATTCACTATGCCGGAACACAAATTTGTCACCCTGGAAGATACGCCGCTGATTGGTGTTACCCAGAGCTACTCCTGCTCGCTGGAGCAAATCTCTGATTTCCGCCACGAAATGCGCTACCAGTTCTGGCATGATTTTCTCGGCAACTCGCCTTCTATTCCGCCAGTACTTTACGGTCTGAATGAAACGCGCCCAAGCCAGGATAAAGACGACGAACAAGAGGTGTTCTACACCACTGCGTTAGCCCAGGATCAGGCTGACGGCTATGTATTAACCGGGCATCCAGTGATGTTGCAAGGCGGCGAATATGTGATGTTTACCTACGAAGGTCTGGGAACAGGCGTGCAGGAGTTTATCCTGACGGTATACGGAACATGCATGCCAATGCTCAACCTGACACGCCGTAAAGGTCAGGATATTGAGCGATACTACCCGGCAGAAGATGCCAAAGCGGGAGATCGCCCAATTAATCTGCGCTGCGAACTGCTGATTCCAGTGCGTCGTTAACGCTGTAACTCATCTAATGCAGGGGCGTCCAGATGCGAGATGTCCCCTGCAGTTTCAACAACCCAGCCAGACGCCAGCCACAGGCTTTCCTGATAATCCACGCGCGAAATAGAACAGTTACGCAGGCGTAAACGGCGTTCTGCCCACGCCGGTAAGCCCAGAATGGTACTCACCAGACACCCCAGCGCGATACCGTGACTCACCAGCAGCGGTCGACTTCCCTGCGGTAAATCCCGACAAGATTCCAGTGCGGCATTGACGCGATCGCTCAGTTCCTGCATTGACTCGCCTTCAGGAATACGCCCGTCAACGGTGCCATTCACTAACTGGCGACGCCAGTTCTCTTCTTCTTCGGTCAGAGAATCAATATGTCTTTTTTCCAGCACCCCCATATTTAACTCACGCAGGCGGGGATCAAGGATGATGTCACAACCGCAAGCCTGGGCGATGATTTCCGCTGTACGCCGGGTGCGACCTAAATCGCTACTGATAATGTGGGTGATGCCAAGTTCTTTGGCACGGTTCGCCACCTGCATTGCCTGTTGCTCACCTTTTGCGGTTAGCGGGCTGTCAGACTGGCCCTGAATACGCCGCTCGGCGTTCCACTGCGTTTCGCCGTGGCGGACAAGGTATACCTGTAACATGCTTTTTTTCCGTATACTGCTTTAACGTTAATTTTTTGAGTAATCCTGATTATGCACCATGTTGTCTGTGCGACCACTAACCCCGCTAAGATTCAGGCCATTCTGCAGGCATTTCACGAGATCTTCGACGAAGGATCCTGCCATATTGAATCCGTTGTCGTCGAGAGCGGCGTACCGGAACAGCCTTTTGGTAGTGAGGAAACGCGCGCTGGCGCACGAAATCGGGTAGCAAATGCCCGCCGTTTACGTCCAGAGGCTGATTTTTGGGTGGCCATTGAAGCGGGTATAGATGGTGACAGCACCTTCAGTTGGGTGGTAATTGAAAACGCCAGCCAGCGTGGTGAAGCACGTTCGGCAACCTTGCCGTTGCCTGAGGTGATTCTGGAAAAAGTGCGTGAGGGCGAGGCGCTTGGGCCAGTAATGTCGCGCTATACCGGCATTGATGAGATTGGTCGTAAAGAAGGGGCGATCGGCGTGTTTACCGCCGGGAAACTCACCCGCGCCAGTGTCTATCACCAGGCGGTGATCCTGGCGCTAAGTCCGTTTCATAATGCCGTGTATCAGCCATTGCAGGACGGATAAGGCGTTCACGCCGCATCCGGCATTCGGTGCACGATGCCTGATGCGACGCTGATGCGTCTTATCAGGCCTACAAAATCAATCGCTTTTCAGCAACACGCCTTCCAGCCACTGACGTAGCTCGACGGGTGCCGCTTTCAGGCTGTTAGATCCACGCGTAATCGTCGCGATGCCCGCACCGAGTTCATTTTTTAACTCGCGCTGACTCATTTCACCGCGCAATAACTCTTCGACAATACGCACACGAGTCCCTAACGCTTCGCGCTCATCCGGCGTCAGCATCAGGTTTAACAACGGTAAATGGAGATCGTTTTCGTAGGCATTCTTAAGCAGGTCGACAAAACGTAACCACTCCTGGTGACGCTGTTCTGCCATCGCTGCTGAATAGGGTGATTGTTGGGCCATAGTGTGTCGCCATTGTTAGCGGGGGAAGCCTGATGCCTCCCCCGGTTGTACTCGCTAAAGAGTACGATAGCATATCATAAACGTGCAGATCAGTTCAGTAACGACGCCCCCATTCCGTGGCGCTCATCAACGTCGGTTTATCGCCCATGAAATAGCGATAGTACGCGTCATAAGCCAATACGTTCTTCACATAACCACGCGTCTCGGAGAATGGGATACTCTCGACAAATGCCACCGCATCGATACGCCCGGCGCTGTTACCAAGCCAGGTGCGCACCCGCCCCGGCCCGGCGTTGTATGCTGCGGATGAGAAAATACGGTTATTGCCGAACTGTTGATAAACATATTGCAGATAGCTGGTGCCAATGTTGATGTTCGTTTCCGGATCAAGCAATTGTGCCGGGCTGCTGTAACCAGGAATAGAGAACATCTTCACCGTATGAGTCGCCGTACCAGGCATAATCTGCATCAGCCCGCTGGCCCCTACCGGTGATTTCACTTTCGGATTCCAGGCGCTCTCCTGACGGGCAATCGCCATTGCATAGCTTTGCGGGATATCTTTGTCGTTAGTGTAACGTGCGAAGAGATCGTTATAGGCCAGTGGGAATCGTTCTTCCAGATGATCCCAAAGTTTCCCGGCAATCGTCGCCTGAACGCTGAGATCCCACCAGTGGTTGTTAAAAGCATAACGCGCCAGTTGCGCTTGCTCTGCTTTCGACTTGCTCTTCACCAGATTGGCCCACTCGCTACGGGCGGTATTATCGAGGTTCCAGTACATCAACTCGCGCACGCGCGCCATTTCCGCCCCCTGAGTCAGGGCGCTATCGACGTTCTGCGGCACTTTATCAATCTTCAGTTGATACTCTTCGCCTATGCGCTGCGCAGCAACCATTGGGTAGAAGCCACGCTGTTGCATGAGTTGATGCAAAATCTCTTTTGCTTCAGCTTCACGCCCACGTTCCAGCAGCAAATCCGCCTGCCAGTAGCGCCATTCATCTTTCTCTTTCGCTTCCATCGGCAAGCGCGCCAGCCATGTATTCAGCCCCGAACGGTCGCCGGTGCCAAGCGCCATCCTTATACGGCGTTCAATCAACGACGTGGATTGCGAACGCATAATTGCATCATCACGCCACTTCGCCTGTTCGTCGGTGACATCGTTGCCCATCAAACGCCAGGCAACGATATCACGTAGCTCCTGAATCTGATCTTCATTAAGCTGTTGTGCCTGGGCAAGTGAAGGGATCATCAGTCGTGCGTTTTCTACATCCTGCCGCGCCACACTGGCAAACGCCACCGCGGCCATCTGACGGGTAAAATCAGTCGCGCCGGTCGTTCGTGCAAAAGTCAGCACCGTATTGGGATTGTTTGCCAGTGAAATAATTGCCGTAGAAATAGTCTGGTAATCGGCGGGCATCTGCCCTGCCAGCACCGTCACCAGGCCGGTATTACCCGCCTTCATCGCCAGGCGGATACGCTCTAAATACGCCCGCGGATCTTGTTTGCCGGACGCGCGCCAGACGCTAAATAACTTGTCACAAGCGTTAGGCTGGCTCTTTCCTGTCAGCCACAGCTCTTTCGCCCCCTGCCAGGCTTCTTCGCTCTGCCCGGTATTCCATTTTGCATAGTAGTAATTACATTGCGCTTCGGTTGTGCCTGGCTTTTCCGGACTAAAAGCTAACAGGCCGCGCCAGTCTTCACGTCGCGCCAGTTCATTGACGAAACGAGATTGCAGCGTGCGAGCCGGAGGAAGCGTGGGGTTAGCGCGAACAAAGTTAGTGACCGTGACCGCCGGTTGATTCATCAGGTCATCGGTAATCTGGCGGTATTCCAGGTAGGGATAAAGGGGATAATCCTTCAGGGATGGCATCATCTGCTCAACCACATCCATTTGTCGATTATCCCAGGCCTGCTTGATTTGCGCGTAGCGGCTACGCTGCTCATCCAGTGAGTCGGCTCGCGCCACGCTGCTGACCGTCAGCAGACAGACACCGGCAGCCAACAGCCGCCAGGTAACGTGTTTGGCTTTTTCCACAAGCGCTTCCTCTAAGTGTAAATACATCAATGCAGCGTCATGCCGCGTAATAGATTTATGCTAACCAGTCATTGCCGTTTCCGCCACGTTATGGACACTTTTTTACTTTTACTGCGAGGGTGATCGACCGGCTGGGATTAGGCAGGGAAACAGGCTACACTTCGCCTTTGAAAACTCATCATCACGATAAACATAGAGGCGAAGTCCAACGTGGCTCAATTCGTTTATACCATGCATCGTGTCGGCAAAGTTGTTCCGCCGAAACGTCATATTTTGAAAAACATCTCTCTGAGTTTCTTCCCCGGGGCAAAAATCGGCGTTCTGGGTCTGAACGGCGCGGGTAAGTCTACCCTGCTACGCATTATGGCGGGCATTGATAAAGACATCGAAGGTGAAGCGCGTCCACAACCAGATATCAAGATTGGCTATCTGCCGCAGGAACCGCAGCTAAACCCGGAACACACTGTACGTGAGTCCGTTGAAGAAGCGGTTTCCGAAGTAGTTAATGCCCTGAAACGTCTGGACGAAGTGTATGCGCTGTACGCCGATCCAGATGCAGACTTTGACAAGCTGGCCGCAGAGCAAGGCCGTCTGGAAGAGATCATCCAGGCTCACGACGGTCACAACCTGAATGTTCAGTTGGAGCGTGCGGCGGATGCGCTGCGTCTGCCGGACTGGGACGCGAAAATTGCTAACCTCTCCGGTGGTGAGCGTCGTCGCGTAGCGTTGTGCCGCCTGCTGCTGGAAAAACCAGACATGCTGCTGCTCGACGAACCGACCAACCACCTGGATGCGGAATCCGTAGCGTGGCTGGAACGCTTCCTGCATGACTTCGAAGGGACCGTTGTGGCGATTACCCACGACCGTTACTTCCTCGATAACGTCGCGGGCTGGATCCTCGAACTTGACCGCGGTGAAGGTATTCCGTGGGAAGGTAACTACTCCTCCTGGCTGGAGCAAAAAGATCAGCGTCTGGCGCAGGAAGCTTCGCAAGAAGCGGCGCGTCGTAAGTCGATTGAAAAAGAGCTGGAGTGGGTACGTCAGGGCACGAAAGGCCGTCAGTCGAAAGGTAAAGCACGTCTGGCACGCTTTGAAGAGCTGAACAGCACCGAATACCAGAAACGTAACGAAACCAACGAACTGTTTATTCCACCTGGACCACGTCTGGGCGATAAAGTGTTGGAAGTCAGCAATCTGCGTAAATCCTACGGCGATCGCCTGCTGATTGATGATCTGACCTTCTCGATCCCGAAAGGGGCGATCGTCGGGATCATCGGGCCGAACGGAGCGGGTAAATCGACCCTGTTCCGCATGATCTCCGGTCAGGAACAGCCGGACAGCGGCACCATCACTTTAGGTGAAACGGTGAAACTGGCGTCGGTTGATCAGTTCCGTGACTCAATGGATAACAGCAAAACCGTTTGGGAAGAAGTTTCCGGCGGGCTGGATATCATGAAGATCGGTAACACCGAGATGCCAAGCCGCGCCTACGTTGGCCGCTTTAACTTTAAAGGGGTTGATCAGGGTAAACGTGTTGGCGAACTCTCCGGCGGTGAGCGTGGTCGTCTGCATCTGGCGAAGCTGCTGCAGGTTGGCGGCAATATGTTGCTGCTCGACGAACCGACCAACGATCTGGATATCGAAACCCTGCGCGCGCTGGAAAACGCCCTGCTGGAGTTCCCTGGCTGCGCGATGGTTATCTCGCACGACCGTTGGTTCCTCGACCGTATTGCCACGCACATTCTGGATTACCAGGATGAAGGTAAGGTTGAGTTCTTCGAAGGTAACTTTACCGAGTACGAAGAGTACAAGAAACGCACGCTGGGCGCAGACGCGCTGGAGCCGAAGCGTATCAAGTACAAGCGTATTGCGAAGTAATGCGTAAAATGCCGGGTGCGGCGTGAACGCCTTATCCGGCCTACAAACACAGCGATTTCAATACGTTGTGAAACTCCAGGCCTGATAAGACGCGGTAAGCGTCTCATCAGGCATTGGGTCTTATCCCTGCTCCCCCATCATTTCCCGCACCAGCTCCACACAACGCAGGAAACGGCTGTCGTAATCGTCCTCTTCGACCCGCACGAATTCGATATTATTCTCTTCGAGCATCTCCACCAGCAGGTTCTGGAACTCTTTGCGATCCACCGAACTGCCAAGGCTACGTAAACCATCCGCCACCCACGGGGTGTTATTCTCAAGCAGGATCACCAGATCAAAACGGTATTCATCAATCAGCGCCTGCACGAACGGATGCTCACGCCCTTCGTACTTTTTGCAGAACGCCTGAGTAGTGACAAAATCGGTGTCGATAAACGCCACTTTATTGGCGTATTTCACTGCAAAATCAATATATTGTGCGTGTCCCAGCGCGATTTTATCGTAGTCAGAATACTGTAACGCAATCTCGTCACCGCCAAGATGCGAAAAAACATAATCACGACCAAACTCCCACGCACTGGTGGTGTTGAAAATGTTAGCGAGTTTATTTACCAGAGTGGATTTACCGCTCGACTCGCCACCGAGGATCGCTACAGTACGCACAAAGAACGGCTTCACTTCGGTAGGAATATATTCCCAGTAGCGGAACGGGTTTTCGCGGATCTGCGCACCACTGATACTCATAAAGGTGCGTTTCGGATCGATCAGCACCGTTTCGATCCCCAGATGTTCCATATACTGCGGCGCGTCGGCTTCTTCCGAGGTGTAGATCAGATCCGGCTGAATGCCCTTTTCGGCCATAAACTTTTTGATGCCGTTGCTCCACACATCCCATCCGTGCGGATACGGTTCCATGCCCTCTTCATTGAAGGAATGAATGCGGATATTTTTCTGATATTTAAAAGTCTGCAATAACCAGCGCAGACGATCCGGCACCGTTGGTTGCTGCGACATGGCGCTATCTTCAAACAACGCGCGGTCACGGGTGTCGTCAAACCCCATAATGATATGCAGCTCATCAACCTGACTACAGGCACGCTGGATAAGATAGATATGTCCGGTATGTAGCGGATAAAATTTACCGAATACGACACCGATGGTTTTCTTCTGCCGGGGAAATTCCAGCCCGAGGAAACGGTGCAACGCCTCCAGCTTTTGCGCGCTGGGGCTTTTAATTTTGGCATTCAGTAACTGGCTTAAATACCCTTTGGTCATACCGCTGGCATCGGCCACCTGCTGTAGCGTGCAGCCCTGTTGCTTGATGGCAGTTTTCAGGTAATCAAATGACGACATATCTCCCTCCGTATCTCTCATTATAAGTCGTCGAACACGCTAAGCGCGTCGGAGAGTTTTTTAACGCCAAAAATCTGCATCCCTTCCGGCACTTTTTTCGGTACGTTGGCCGCCGGTACAATCGCCCGCCGAAAGCCGTGTTTCGCCGCTTCTGAAATTCGCTCCTGACCGCTGGGCACCGGGCGGATCTCTCCTGCCAGCCCAACTTCACCAAACACAACCAGATCCTGCGGCAGCGGTCTGTCACGCAGGCTGGAAACCATCGCCAGCAGTAACGCTAAGTCGGCGCTGGTTTCAGTCACCTTCACGCCGCCGACCACGTTTACAAACACATCCTGATCGGCCATTTGCAGACCACCGTGACGGTGCAGCACCGCCAGCAGGATTGCCAGACGGTTTTGTTCCAGCCCCACCGCCACGCGGCGTGGATTCGCCATCATCGAGTGATCGACCAGCGCCTGAATCTCCACCAGCAGCGGACGCGTTCCTTCCCACACAACCATCACTGAACTGCCGGACGTCACTTCATCGCCACGACTTAAGAAGATTGCTGAAGGGTTGCTGACTTCGCGTAGCCCCTGTTCAGTCATCGCGAATACGCCCAGCTCATTTACCGCGCCAAAGCGGTTTTTATGGCTGCGTAAGGTGCGAAAACGGGAATCAGCATCGCCGTCCAGCAGCACCGAACAGTCAATACAGTGTTCCAGCACTTTAGGGCCAGCCAGCGAACCATCTTTGGTTACGTGACCAACCATGACGATTGCCACCCCGCGCGTTTTGGCGAAGCGCGTCAGGTAAGCTGCCGTTTCACGCACCTGCGCCACGCTGCCAGGCGATGACTGTACATCCGCCATATGCATCACCTGGATGGAGTCAATTACCATCAGCTTCGGTTGCTCTTCTTCGGCAATCAGGCAGATCTGCTCGATGCTGGTTTCCGACAACATATTGAGATTGTCAGTCGGCAGGCCAAGGCGATGAGCGCGCATTGCCACCTGTTGCAGCGACTCTTCGCCGGTGACATACAGCGTTTTCATCTGCTGGGCCAGTTTGCACAGCGTTTGCAGCAACAGCGTGGATTTCCCGGCACCTGGGTTACCGCCAATCAGAATGGCGCTTCCCGGCACCACGCCGCCGCCTAATACGCGGTCAAACTCTTTAAATCCGGTTGAAAAACGCGGCAGCTCTTCAAGGCTGATATCGGAGAGTTTCTGGACTTTTGCCACCCCGGCGCTACCGGCATAGCCACTGAGACGCTCGTTACGCGCCACCGTTGGCGACGCAGCAAGACGCACCTCGGTGATGGTGTTCCAGGCATGACAGGCACTGCACTGCCCCTGCCAGCGCGGATAATCGGCCCCGCATTCATTACAAACAAAGGCGCGTTTTGGAGCTTTTGCCACGGTGTACCTCGTTAATGCTGTGCCGCCCGCAGGATGACGGGCGGGCAATTACTTCTGATTCAGGCTGCCAGAGAGGATGCAGAACACTCCCATCAGATCAGCGTGACGGATGGTGACTTCCGTCTTTTCATTCACTTTTGGTTTGGCATGGTAGGCAATCCCCAGCCCTGCCGCTTTGATCATCGGCAGGTCGTTGGCACCATCGCCAATCGCCACGGTCTGCGCCAGTGGGATTTCATACTCCTGCGCCAGACGGGTCAGGGTTTTCGCTTTGTACTGTGCATCGACGATGTCACCGATCACATTGCCGGTAAATTTACCGTCCATGATCTCCAGTTCATTGGCTACCACGGCAGTGAGTCGCAGTTTGTCACGCAGATATTCGGCAAAGAAGGTAAAGCCACCGGAGGCAATTGCCACTTTCCAGCCCAGCGTTTCCAGCTTCAGCACCAGTTGCGTTAAGCCTGGCATCAACGGCAGATTTTCCCGAACCTGAAGCAAAATGTTCGCATCAGCGCCTTTCAGCGTCGCCACGCGGCTACGCAGGCTGGCGGTAAAATCGAGTTCTCCGCGCATCGCCCGTTCGGTCACTTCCGCCACCATCTCACCTGTCCCGGCCAGTTTGGCGATCTCATCAATACATTCAATCTGGATGGCTGTAGAGTCCATGTCCATTACCAGCAGCCCCGGCGTACGCAAATGTGGAATTTTCCCCAGTGGCGCGACATCCAGTTGTGCTTCATGGGCCAGGCGCGTAGCACGCGCGGTGAGCGAACCTGCCAGACGAATCACCTGATAATCTTCCACGCACCAGGCGGCAACAATCACCATCGCCGCGCCCAGTTTGCTCTGATACTGGGTCAGTCGTTGTTTATCCAGCCCACGACCATACAGCAGCCAGCCGCTACGACCTGCGTGGTAATCCAGTGGCATCACTTCATCACCACTTAATGAAAGAGGCAGACCTGGCCATAAAGAGACATCTTCAGGCAGGTCGCACCAGGTAATGTTAGGCATTAAGGCTCCTGTAAAATCGTTCGAAGCAGGGAAAATAACGCATGAGGCTACCTTGTATCCATTGCTTCTGGCAACATTAAGTCTCAAATTTTCAACGGGTGGAATATGGCTCGCACAAAACTAAAATTCCGGCTGCATCGGGCAGTGATTGTCCTGTTCTGTCTCGCTTTGTTGGTCGCGTTGATGCAAGGTGCTTCCTGGTTCAGTCAAAACCACCAGCGCCAGCGTAATCCGCAGCTTGAAGAGCTGGCCCGCACCCTGGCACGTCAGGTGACGCTGAACGTTGCGCCGCTGATGCGTACCGACTCGCCGGATGAAAAGCGCATTCAGTCAATACTCAACCAGTTAACAGATGAAAGCCGCATCCTTGACGCAGGCGTATATGACGAACAAGGCGATCTTATTGCCCGCGCAGGCGAAAGCGTAGAAGTACGCGACCGTCTGGCACTCGACGGTAAAAAAGCAGGTGGCTATTTTAACCAGCAAATTGTCGAACCCATTGCGGGGAAAAATGGTCCGCTCGGCTATCTGCGCCTGACGCTCGACACCCACACACTCGCCACCGAAGCCAAACAGGTGGATAACACCACCAACATTTTACGCCTGATGCTGCTGCTCTCGCTGGCAATCGGCGTGGTGCTGACCCGCACGCTATTACAGGGTAAACGCACCCGCTGGCAACAATCGCCCTTCCTGCTAACCGCCAGCAAACCGGTGCCGGAAGAGGAAGAAGGCGAGAAAAAAGAGTGACCCATTACAACAAGAAAGGAAATCGTTATGAATACATTACGCCTGCTTATCTCTGACTCTTACGACCCGTGGTTTAACCTGGCGGTGGAAGAGTGTATTTTTCGCCAGATGCCCGCCACGCAGCGCGTTCTGTTTCTCTGGCGTAACGCCGACACGGTAGTGATTGGCCGCGCACAAAACCCGTGGAAAGAGTGTAATACCCGGCGGATGGAAGAAGATAATGTCCGCCTGGCGCGGCGCAGTAGTGGCGGCGGCGCGGTGTTCCACGATCTCGGTAATACCTGCTTTACCTTTATGGCTGGCAAGCCGGAGTACGATAAAACCATCTCTACGTCAATTGTACTCAATGCACTGAACGCGCTCGGCGTCAGCGCCGAAGCCTCCGGACGTAACGATCTGGTGGTGAAAACAACCGAGGGAGACCGTAAAGTCTCTGGCTCGGCCTATCGCGAAACCAAAGATCGCGGCTTCCACCACGGCACTTTGCTGCTCAATGCCGACCTGAGTCGCCTGGCAAACTACCTCAACCCGGATAAAAAGAAACTGGCGGCGAAAGGCATCACATCGGTACGTTCCCGCGTGACCAATCTGACCGAATTGCTACCGGGAATTACCCATGAGCATGTTTGCGAGGCCATAACCGAGGCCTTTTTCGCCCATTATGGCGAGCGCGTAGCAGCGGAAATCATCTCCCCGGACAAAACGCCAGACTTGCCAAACTTCATCGAAACCTTTGCCCGCCAGAGTAGCTGGGAGTGGAACTTCGGTCAGGCTCCGGCGTTTTCGCATCTGCTGGATGAACGCTTTACCTGGGGCGGCGTGGAACTGCATTTCGACGTTGAAAAAGGCCATATCACCCGCGCCCAGGTGTTTACCGACAGCCTCAACCCCGCGCCGCTGGAAGCCCTCGCCGGGCGACTGCAAGGCTGTCTGTACCGCGCGGATATGCTGCAACAGGAGTGCGAAGCGCTGCTGGTTGACTTCCCGGAACAGGAAAAAGAGCTACGGGAGTTGTCAGCGTGGATGGCAGGGGCGGTAAGGTAACTCGCTGATTAAAATATCCAGGGAAGGAAATATGATCGATCTGGAAAACCAGGAACGGGAGATTATCAATTTAATGTTCAGCCAGGGTATATCCTGGCTAACCGCCGTGCGTATCAGGCATAAACTATCACTTGCTGAAGTAAGTAAAATGTTAGGTATCTCCATTAATTCTCTAAAACAGATCGAAAAGACGGAACGGCTTAGTTCAAACATCAAAAGCAAAATGGCAGGAATTTATGGTTGTCCACCAGAGTTGCTGATATGCCCTTCCTGGATGACGGCTGAACATAAATGAATAGATTCGTGAATAGATACTTGAATGGATTTTATTTTCTATCCATATGAAAAATAATAGTAAATCTATAAATCAGTTGCTATTGATGAATAAATACTAAAAAGCCGGAGCAGTCTCCCACTCCGGCTTCACACGACAATCGCCTTTCAGCAAAACACAATTACTCTTTATCGCCCAGAAGAACAGATTCCAGTGCGATTTTGATCATGTCGTTGAAGGTGGTCTGACGCTCTTCGGCAGTGGTCTGCTCGTGAGTGCGGATGTGGTCAGACACGGTGCAGATAGCCAGTGCTTTCGCACCAAATTCTGCAGCCACACCGTAGATACCTGCCGCTTCCATTTCCACGCCGAGGATGCCGTATTTTTCCATCACATCGAACATTTCGCCGTCCGGAGAGTAGAACAGGTCAGCGGAGAACAGGTTACCAACACGTGCATCAACG
The DNA here is from genome assembly GCF_002965125.1 of Escherichia sp. MOD1-EC6162. NCBI lineage: Bacteria > Pseudomonadati > Pseudomonadota > Gammaproteobacteria > Enterobacterales > Enterobacteriaceae > Escherichia > Escherichia sp. MOD1-EC6162. The sequence goes on along the minus strand of NZ_PTSB01000007.1, from coordinate 69,943 downwards.
CCCAGTGCTTTAGCTGCGTCTACTGCGTTACGCACCATGTCGAAATCAGCGATAGCTGCAAAATCATGGTCTTTAAAACGGATGCGGTTAACTTTGGAATCGGTGCAGGCACCCATACCGATAACTACATCACGCAGTTTTACGTGCGGCAGAACTGCACCACAGGAACCTACGCGGATAATTTTCTTCACGCCGAAATCGGTGATCAGTTCTTTGGTGTAGATGGAGCAGGACGGGATACCCATACCGTGTCCCATTACAGAAATTTTGCGGCCTTTGTAAGTACCGGTGAAGCCCAGCATACCGCGAACGTTGTTCACTTCACGGGCATCTTCAAGGAAAGTTTCAGCAATATACTTCGCACGCAGCGGGTCGCCTGGCATCAAAACTACGTCAGCAAAATCGCCCATTTCTGCATTAATGTGTGGAGTAGCCATCGTTTTATCCTTTTTGTGACATATTAAAGGCGGAGTCACTGCTCCGCCCAAATCCATCAGAACATGGCTTTGCCATATTCCATATCAGAAGTACCAAAATATTTTGCCAGAGTCTGGCCGATATCTGCGAAGGTTTCGCGGTGCCCCAGCGAACCCGGTTTCACTTTCGGGCCGTAAACCAGTACCGGAATGTGTTCACGCGTGTGGTCAGTACCAGTCCAGGTCGGGTCACAACCGTGGTCGGCGGTGAGGATCAGGATGTCGTCGTCGCGCAGCAGAGACATCAGTTCCGGCAGACGGCGGTCGAACAGTTCCAGACCCGCGGCATAGCCTGCGACGTCGCGACGGTGGCCCCAGGAAGAGTCAAAGTCAACAAAGTTGGTGAAGACGATGGTGTTATCACCCGCTTCCTTCATCTCTTTGATGGTGGCGTCAAACAGCGCGTCCAGGCCGGTCGCTTTCACTTTTTTGGTGATACCGCAGTTGGCATAGATGTCTGCAATTTTACCGACCGAAACCACCTGGCCGTGTTTTTCATCAACCAGTTTTTGCAGCACGGTCGGTGCTGGCGGTTCAACTGCCAGGTCGTGGCGGTTGCCAGTACGCTGGAAGTTACCGGCTTTGTCACCGATAAACGGACGGGCAATAACGCGACCGATGTTGTAGCCGCCGTTGGTCAGCTCTTCACGGGCGATTTCGCACAGTTCGTAGAGTTTATCCAGACCAAACGTTTCTTCGTGGCAGGCAATCTGGAACACTGAGTCAGCGGAGGTATAGAAAATCGGCTTGCCGGTTTTCATGTGCTCTTCGCCCAGTTGATCCAGAATGACCGTACCAGAAGAGTGGCAGTTACCGAGGTAACCCGGCAGGTTAGCGCGTTCAACCAGTTTATCCAGCAGTTCTTGCGGGAAGCTGTTTTCGTGATCGGAGAAGTATCCCCACTCAAACAGAACCGGTACACCGGCGATTTCCCAGTGCCCCGACGGGGTATCTTTACCGGATGACATTTCGTGCGCCCATGCATACGCGCCAATAACTTCAGCGTTGCCGTCCATTCCTGCCGGAATGAAACCGGTAGAACCTTCGTGTGCTTTCGCCAGCCCCAGACGGGTCAGATTTGGCAGATTGAGCGGACCTTTACGACCGTGGTCAGCTTCGCCTTTGGCACAAGCTTCTGCGATATGACCCAGGGTGTCAGCCCCGACGTCACCAAAGCGTTCTGCATCTTCTGTAGCGCCGATGCCGAATGAGTCCAGCACCATAATAAATGCACGTTTCATATGTTCTCCGTACTCAGTGCTTCAAATTTAAATGATCAGATCAGTATACCGTTATTCACTGATACGACGATAGACAGTTGGGGTGCTTTCCGGGGCTTTATCGGCAAGTTTAATTGCCGCTTTCACCGCTTTCGCCGCTTCCTGCCAGGTGGTTTCGTCTTTCGCGTGGATCACCGCCAGTGGGCGCTGACCGTCAACCTGGTCGCCCAGACGCGCCATATCAGTAAAGCCGACGCTGTAATCAATGGTGTCAGATGCCTGACGGCGACCACCGCCCATCGCAACCACTGCCATCCCCAGCGCACGGGTATCCATTTCACTGACAAAACCTTCGGTATCAGCATAGACTGCTTTCGTCAGCATCGCTGTCGGCAGATACTTCGCGTAGTTCTCAACGAAGTCGGTCGGGCCTTTTTGTGCCGCTACCATACGTCCGAAGACTTCTGCCGCTTTACCGTTGTCCAGCACAGCCTGCAATTTCGCGCGCGCTTCGGCATCATCTTTCGCCAGTTTGCCGGAGGTAAGCATCTCCACGCACAGCGCCATTGTGACGTCAAACAGTCGCGGGTTACGGTATTCACCTGTCAGGAACTGTACCGCTTCACGCACTTCGACCGCGTTACCAGCGCTGGATGCCAGCACCTGGTTCATGTCGGTCAGCAGCGCGGTGGTGCGTACGCCTGCGCCATTTGCCACGCCAACAATCGCTTCGGCAAGGGCTTCAGAGAGTTCATAGGTCGGCATAAACGCGCCGCTACCCACTTTCACGTCCATCACCAGTGCGTCCAGACCTTCCGCCAGTTTCTTCGCCAGGATCGAGGCAGTGATCAGCGGGATTGAGTCAACAGTAGCGGTAATGTCGCGGGTCGCGTAGAAACGTTTATCCGCCGGAGCCAGTGAGCTGGTCTGGCCGATAATTGCTACGCCAACATCTTTAATGATTTCGCGGAAACGGTTGTCATCCGGGAAGATATCAAAGCCAGGGATTGACTCCAGTTTGTCGAGCGTGCCGCCAGTATGACCGAGGCCACGACCGGAGATCATCGGAATGTAGCCGCCGCAGGCAGCGACCATTGGCCCAAGCATCAGCGAAGTGACATCACCGACGCCACCGGTGGAGTGTTTATCAACAATCGGGCCATTCAGATGCAGGCTTTTCCAGTCGAGAACGGTTCCTGAATCTCGCATCGCCATGGTCAGCGAGACACGCTCCGGCATTGTCATATCGTGGAAGAAAATGGTCATCGCGAGGGCGGCAATCTGCCCTTCGGAGATAGTGTTGTCGCGAATGCCGTTGATAAAGAAACGAATTTCTTCATCGCTCAGCGCATGACCATCACGTTTTTTACGAATAATTTCTTGTGCGAGAAACAAGGTAACCTCCCGTGGAATAAGTTTGAAGGCGTTGTTGCCAGATGGCGGATGTTGTTATTGCCTGATGCTGGCAGCTTCTTATCAAGCCTGCATGGCACTCGCCCCGTAGGCCGGATAAGGCGTTCACGCCGCATCCGGCATCACTGCTGACAGCCTGATGCGACGCTGACGCGTCTTATCAGGCCTACAGGGGCATCCGGCATCCACCCTCTGGCACAAGGCAGCTTAGTAGCTGCTGGCGCTCTTACCGTCGCCGTGACCCAGCGCTTTCAGCAGGCTTGCCAGCAGGCTGGAAGCGCCAAAGCGATAGTGACGCGCATCTGCCCAGTCAGCACCGAACAGTTCATCGGCAATCGCGAGATATTTCTGCGCATCTTCCGCAGTACGCACGCCGCCCGCCGGTTTGAAACCAACGGTTTTCTCTACGCCCATATCACGGATCACTTCCATCATGATGCGCGCGCTTTCCGGCGTCGCGTTCACTGCCACTTTACCGGTAGAGGTTTTGATGAAGTCAGCACCCGCTTTAATGGAGATTTCAGACGCTTTGCGGATCAGCGCTTCGTCTTTCAGTTCACCGGTTTCGATGATCACTTTCAGCAGCACATTCGCCGCTGCGCAAGCCTCTTTACAGGCTTTCACCAGGTCAAAACCAACCTGCTCGTTACCCGCCATCAGCGCGCGGTACGGGAACACCACGTCAACTTCATCGGCACCGTAAGCAATTGCCGCACGGGTTTCTGCCAGTGCGATTTCGATGTCGTCGTTACCGTGTGGGAAGTTGGTTACCGTAGCAATACGGATTTCCGGGGTACCCTGCTCTTTCAGCGTTTTGCGAGCAATTGGGATAAAGCGAGGATAGATACAGATAGCGGCGGTATTGCCGACCGGAGTTTTGGCCTGATGACACAGGGCGATCACTTTCTCGTCGGTGTCGTCGTCATTCAGGGTAGTCAGGTCCATCAATTTCAGTGCACGCAGGCTGCTTGCTTTCAGATCAGTCATTTCATTCTCCTGGCTTGTCGCCAATAAAATTCACCTTGCGAGTTTGTTAGTATTCTAACATCGACTTCGCAACGCACTTCGATATACATCACAATTAAGAAAATCTACTTACAAATTTGCATTACGGTAATGCGATCTGGTTCAAATAATTCACTTTCAAATGAATGCGTCAGTGGCGGCAAACGCATCAGGATCAAAGTGAACATCACGAAACTTCTTACAATGGCGCATCACCTTCGGCATAAAAGGAAAAGAAGATGCCCACTTCTCATGAAATTGCACTGCAACAACGTTGCCAGCAAATTGTCACCAGCCCGGTACTTAGCCCGGAGCAGAAGCGCCATTTTCTGGCGCTGGAAGCAGAAAACAATCTGCCTTACCCGGAGCTGCCTGCCGAAGCCCGCCGTGCGCTGGATGAAGGTATAATCTGCGATATGTTTGAAGGTCATGCGCCGTACAAACCGCGCTATGTCTTACCCGATTACGCCCGTTTTCTGGCCAACGGTTCTGAATGGCTGGAGCTGGAAGGCGCCAAAGATCTTGATGATGCGCTCTCCCTGCTGACCATTCTTTATCACCATGTCCCGTCAGTCACATCGATGCCGGTCTACCTTGGGCAATTGGATGCGTTGTTGCAACCATATGTGAAAATTCTAACACAGGACGAGATTGATATTCGAATAAAACGTTTCTGGCGTTATCTCGACAGAACCCTGCCAGACGCCTTTATGCACGCCAATATCGGCCCGTTCGATTCCCCCATCACTCGTGCAATACTGCGCGCAGATGCCGAGTTGAAGCAGGTTTCACCGAATCTGACCTTTATCTACGATCCCGAAATCACTCCTGATGACCTGCTGCTGGAAGTGGCGAAGAACATCTGTGAATGTAGCAAACCGCACATCGCCAACGGTCCGGTACATGATAAAATTTTCACAAAAGGGGGCTACGGGATTGTGAGCTGCTACAACTCACTGCCGCTGGCCGGTGGTGGCAGCACGCTGGTGCGCCTTAACCTGAAGGCCATTGCTGAACGTAGTGAGTCGCTGGATGACTTTTTTACGCGCACTCTACCGCACTACTGCCAGCAGCAGATCGCCATCATCGATGCGCGGTGTGAATTCCTCTATCAACAATCACACTTCTTTGAGAATAGCTTCCTGGTGAAAGAAGGGTTGATTGATCCTGAACGTTTTGTGCCGATGTTTGGCATGTACGGGCTGGCAGAAGCGGTTAACTTGCTGTGCGAGAAAGAAGGGATTGCCGCGCGCTACGGTAAAGAAGCCGCCGCAAATGAAGTGGGTTATCGCATCAGCGCGCAACTGGCGGAGTTTGTCGCCAATACTCCCGTAAAATATGGCTGGCAAAAACGCGCCATGTTACACGCACAGTCGGGGATCAGTTCTGATGTTGGCACCACACCGGGGGCGCGCTTGCCGTATGGCGATGAGCCAGATCCGATCACCCATCTGCAAACCGTCGCTCCACATCATGCATATTACTACTCCGGGATCAGCGACATTCTGACGCTCGACGAAACCATCAAGCGTAATCCGCAGGCACTGGTGCAGCTTTGCCTCGGTGCCTTTAAAGCCGGAATGCGCGAATTTACTGCCAACGTCAGCGGTAACGATTTGGTTCGTGTTACCGGTTATATGGTGCGTTTGTCAGATTTAGAAAAATATCGCGCCGAAGGCTCACGTACCAACACCACATGGCTGGGCGAAGAAGCTGCACGTAACACTCGTATTCTGGAACGCCAACCGCGCGTGATAAGCCATGAACAGCAGATGCGCTTTAGTCAGTAAGATCATCCCCTTCTCCTGCGTTGACGGGCCAGGCAGTCGTCTGGCTCTGTTTTTACAGGGCTGTAATCTGCGCTGCAAAAATTGCCACAATCCGTGGACGATGGGGCGCTGTAATGATTGCGGGGAGTGCGTGCCGCAGTGTCCACATCAGGCGTTGCAGATTGTCGACAGCAAAGTGGTGTGGAGCGTTGCGGTCTGTGAGCAGTGCGATACCTGCCTGAAGATGTGCCCACAACACGCCACGCCGATGGCACAATCGATGAGTGTGGACGAAGTGCTTAGTCATATCCGCAAAGTGGTGCTGTTTATCGAAGGGATAACGGTGAGCGGCGGCGAAGCCACGACCCAGCTCCCGTTTGTGGTGGCACTGTTTACTGCCATCAAAAGCGATCCACAACTGCACCACCTTACCTGTCTGGTGGACAGCAACGGCATGTTGAGCGAAACCGGCTGGGAAAAATTACTCCCGGTGTGCGACGGCGCGATGCTCGATCTTAAAGCGTGGGATAGCGCCTGCCATCAACAGTTAACCGGACGCGATAATCAACAGATTAAGCACAGCATCTGTTTGCTTGCAGAGCGCGGTAAACTGGCGGAACTGCGTTTGCTGGTAATCCCCAATCAGGTGGATTATTTGCAGCATATTGATGAATTGGCAGCGTTTATCAGGCAACTTGGTGACGTTCCTGTACGGCTGAACGCGTTTCATGCGCACGGTGTGTATGGAGAAGCGCAAAACTGGCCGAGCGCCACGCCGGAAGATGTTGAGCAGTTGGCTGGCGCGTTAAAGGAGCGTGAGGTGAGTCGATTGATATTTCCGGCGCTGTATTTGTGACATGCCGGTGGCACAGGCCAGTAGGCATGACAAGACGCGTCAGCGTCGCATCCGGCATTGTGCGCCAACTGCCAGATACGGCGTGAACGCCTTACCCGTCCTACGGCACGTTAAACATCGCATATGTGTTATTACGCAACGCTTCAGCAATCTCATCTTCTGCTTCCGGACGTAACTCGCACAGCACGGCAAACACCCGGGCGGCCTGTTCCGGGCGGTTGGGCTGCCCCTGAAAACCGTTGAGCGGCATATCCGGCGCGTCGGTTTCCAGTAACAACGACGCCAGTGGCAGTTTCGCTATTACATCGCGAGTTTTACTGGCGCGTGGATAAGTGATGGTGCCGCCTACACCGATTTTGTAGTTCAATTGTACAAACCGTTCGGCCTGTTGCAGGCTGCCGGAAAAACCGTGGACTACGCCAGTGCGTGGCAAATCGTGGCGTTTAAGGTGCATCGCCAGTTTGTCATGAGTACGGCGCGAATGGAGGATCACCGGCAGATCATAGCGTTTCGCCAGTTTCAGTTGTTCGTCGAGCAACCACTGTTGGTGATCGAATTTTGGATCATCGCCAAAGAGATCCAGACCGATCTCCCCCACTGCCACCACCTTTGCGGGACGTCTTTCCAGCGCCTGCTGTAACTGTTCCAGCGACTCATCGGTGTGTTGATCCAACATCCCTGGGTGTAGCCCTAACGCGGCGTACAGCGGTTGATAATTTTCCGCCAGCGCCAACACGCGGGCAAAGTTTGCCGCCTCGGTTGCCGGAACAATGATCTTGCCTACGCCCGCTTGTGCCGCGCGTTGCAGGCTGGACTCTTCATCGCCACGAAACGGCGGAAAATCAAAATGACAGTGGGTATCGATAAAACGGCAAATCAAGCCAGATCCTCATTATTAAATGTCGGGTCATTCGCCTGCGGAGCGTCACTCACCCCGGCAACCAGCGTATCGTTGGCGACTGGCGCAGGCGGAATGACGATCGATTCAGGCGTCGCCGCGGGCACCAGATGGCGGGTAAGCGGCGCTTTTTCGGTTAGCATTTTACCGACGGTTGCCAGAAAATAACGACCGCATAAACGCCCGAGTTTATAGTCATCGCGCAGCGCCGGAAGCCGACTTCCCAGGGCGATACTATGCAGCGGCTTCGGCGGATAAATTTCGAATATCCGCAGCTTGCCCGGTGGTTTTTCAATAAATTGCTGGATGTCACGATAACTGGTTTCATGGTGCTGCACCAAATTCACCAGCGGTTGCAGGCTACTGTCGCCCAGCCAGCGTTCCATGCGTTTAAACCACTGCGGTGTGTAATACATTTGCGACGGCACAGTGCGGATCACCACCAGCGTTTTCGCTCCTTGTCTTGCCGCTTCCTTAACCGGGATCGCATCGCTGACGCCACCATCAAAATAGTTAATTCCATCAAGTGAAACTCCGGTGCGATAAAAACCAGGAATCGCACTTGAGGCGCGAATCAAATCCAGCCAGTTTTGTTTGGTCGGCAAAAAGTAGTTCGGCGTGTAATCGTCCTGACGACAGGCACACATATAAAACGATTTGCCGCTCTCAAACAGCCGCGCGGCAGTATCCATCTGCAACGGCATCTGGCTGGCCGTCGCCTCTATCAGCCAGTCCAGATCGATAAGATTTCCGCCACGCACAAAACGCACTGGATCGAAAAATTCGCGTTTTGTGGTATAGCGCATGATGACTTTGCGGGCGTAACCAGGCTGGTTACAAATATACGCCGAAAGGTTCTGCGCCCCGGCAGACGTGCCAAAATAAAGATCGAAAGGATTAAACTGCGCGCGCATAAACTCATCCAGCACGCCAGCCGTGAAGATTCCGCGTTGCCCACCGCCTTCGCACACCAGCGCAATACGCCCGGGCTGGAACGGCCTTAGCGACAACGGCGCAATATTACCAAGCGTTACAGGTATTCGCTGCCCCACCTCTGCCTTCCTGTTTTTTTAATGTGAAAGACTGACAAAGTAACGCAATTTATTATTCGCTAAAACCGTAAAAGCCAGTCCGCTGGACTGGCTTTGTATAAAATTTTCTTAATGGTCTGAAATCTAGGGTCGTTTTCGGCCCATGAACAAACTCACCAAGAACAGAATAATCCCGACGACAAAGACAATTTTTGCTGCACCTGCAGCAGTACCGGCCAGACCACCAAACCCAAGTGCGGCGGCGATTAACGCGATAACCAGAAATATGATGCCCCAACGAAACATAAGCGTCTCCTTTACCATAGTTAATGTCACCGCTTGATATGAGCGTGCAAATCACTCAATGCGATATTTTTAGTGTGGTGCACATCGCGCCTCCCGACAAAGTTCGGGAGGACGAATTACGACGAATTACTTAGTTTTCAGATCATTTTTAACGCTTTTCACACCATCTACCGCTTTAGCGATACTTTCAGCACGGTCGCTTTGTGCCTGAGAATCAACAGTACCGGAGAGCTGAACCACGCCGTCGGTGGTTTCAACTTTCACATGACGGGAAGGGACGATATCGTCTGCCAGCAGTTTGGCTTTGATTTCACTGGTGGTGGCGGTATCACCTGCGTAACCCTTCACAGAGCCTTCTTTAGCGTCGCGAACGTGCAGTTTGTCGCTGACAGAGGTCACACCCTCAACTCCTTTAGCCGCTTTCACGGCCTCTTCAGCCTGTGCCTGGCTTTCAACAAATCCGCTCAGAGTCACGACTTTTTGATCGGTTTTAACAGAGATATCGGTGCTTTTGATGTTGTCATGATCCACCAGAGCCGCCTTCACTTTCGCAGTGATGGCGCTGTCATCCATGAAATTACCGACTTTATTCATAGAGCTATCGACTTTTTGCCCTGCGGTTTCGTTGGTGGTCTGCGCGTTGTTTTCCGCAAAAGCAGAGCCTGTCGCCACGGCAGAGGTCAACATTACGGCCAGCAGCGTTTTCGAAATCTTCAGTTTTGTCATAGTCATCGATGTATTCCTGTATGTTTGCTCATAATTTGAGCCTGGCAACACGAGGTTGCATTGCTGAAAGGGAGAGACTTCACCCTGTACAGAAGTCAATGGTCGCCATCACAAAAGCGATGAGTGATGAATAACGACCATCACAGCCTCTGGATCAGTTATTAATATCAATCGAATGACATTTAACGGTTTTAAATACTGATATCCACGAATTGAACGGTATTTAAAGCCGTCACAAATGTCATCACTTTGTTAAATATAGATCACAATTTTGAAACCGCTCGCCGCATCGGCTAAAAAACGCGCAAACATAAGCAAAAGCGAATGTTTTAAGAACATTCCGCAAGCAGCTAATAAGGAAGGGAAAGTGACAGGGCGCAGCGGTTGCCGCGCCCTTGAGGCAAGAATTAATGTTCGCGAGTCTGGTGGAACTGAACATCCGGGTAACGCTCTTGCGCTAAGCGCAAGTTCACCATGCTGGTAGCGATGTAAGCGAGGTTGTCGCCGCCATCAAGCGCCAGTTGGCTTTCGTTCTTACGCTTGAACTCTTCGAATTTCTTCGCGTCCGCACATTCTACCCAACGGGCGGTGGCAACGTTGACCGACTCGTACACGGCTTCAACGTTGTATTCGCTCTTCAGGCGCGATACCACCACATCAAACTGCAGCACACCAACCGCACCTACGATCAGGTCGTTGTTGGAGAGCGGACGGAACACCTGTACCGCGCCCTCTTCGGAAAGCTGTACCAGCCCTTTGAGCAGTTGTTTTTGCTTCAGCGGATCTTTCAGGCGGATACGGCGGAACAGTTCTGGTGCGAAGTTCGGAATACCGGTGAACTTCATCATCTCGCCCTGGGTAAAGGTGTCGCCAATCTGAATAGTGCCGTGGTTGTGCAGACCAAGGATATCGCCCGGATAAGCTTCTTCAACGTGCGAACGGTCGCCCGCCATAAAGGTCAATGCGTCGGAAATCACCACGTCTTTCGCGGTACGCACCTGGCGCAGTTTCATGCCTTTTTCATATTTACCGGACACGACTCGCATAAACGCCACGCGGTCGCGGTGTTTCGGGTCCATGTTGGCCTGAATTTTAAATACGAAGCCGGTAAATTTGTCTTCGCTCGCCTCTACAGTGCGAGTATCTGTCTGACGCGACATCGGCGCAGGCGCCCACTCCACCAGCCCGTCCAGCATATGATCCACGCCGAAGTTACCCAGCGCAGTACCAAAAAATACCGGGGTGATTTCACCTGCAAGGAACAGCTCTTTGTCGAACTCGTTAGATGCGCCTTTCACCAGTTCCAGTTCATCACGCAGTTGTTGCGCCAGATCTTCACCAACAGCAGCATCGAGATCCGGGTTGTTCAGCCCTTTAACAATGCGCACTTCCTGAATGGTGTGACCTTTACCGCTCTGATAGAGATACGTTTCATCTTTATAAAGATGGTAAACGCCTTTAAACAGCTTGCCGCAGCCAATCGGCCAGGTGATCGGCGCACAACCGATTTTCAGCTCGTTTTCAACTTCATCGAGCAATTCCATCGGGTCGCGGATATCACGGTCAAGTTTGTTCATAAAGGTGAGGATCGGCGTATCGCGCAGACGGGTAACTTCCATCAGCTTGCGGGTACGATCTTCTACACCTTTTGCGGCGTCGATCACCATCAGGCAGCAGTCCACTGCAGTCAGTGTACGATAGGTATCTTCCGAGAAGTCTTCGTGCCCCGGGGTGTCGAGCAGGTTAACCAGGCAATCCTTATAAGGGAACTGCATCACAGAAGTGGTAATAGAGATACCACGCTGCTTTTCCATCTCCATCCAGTCCGACTTCGCGTGCTGGTTAGAGCCACGGCCTTTTACTGTACCGGCGGTCTGAATGGCCTGTCCGAACAGCAACACCTTCTCGGTAATAGTGGTCTTACCTGCGTCCGGGTGAGAAATAATGGCAAAAGTGCGGCGCTTCGCCACCTCTTGCAAATAAGGAGACAACGTCATAATTCTTTCTTCTTGAGTAAGCGGCATCGCGCCGCGCTTGTTGAAAACGAAAAATTGCGGCTATTTTACCCATCAACGGGGGGGAGGCAATCAGTGTTTACACAGGAGTTGCTCCAGTTCATGCAACGATGAAACGGTCCAGGTGGGTGCGATACCTTCTGGTTGCTCACGGTTGTGCGCATTCAGCCAGCAGGTCGCAAGCCCGGCATTGATACCACCGAGAATATCGGACTCAGCAGTATCACCGACCATCAGCACTCGTGAACGGTCAGGATTGCCCGCCTGTTCCAGGGCATAATCGAAAATTTTCTTATTCGGCTTGGCGACACCAACTTCTTCGGAAATCACTAGCAAATCGAAATAATCACGCAGGCCCGTGCGTTCCAGACGCACCTGCTGCAAGGCGCTAAAGCCGTTGGTGATGATGCCGATTTTGGCGTTGCCGCGAATGGCGTTAAGCAGGGAAACCGCGCCCGGCAGCGGCGTGCAGATTTCCGCCATCGCATTTATAAAGGCCTCGTTGAGTTTACCTGGCTCGACGTTCAGTCGTTCGGCCCAGCTTTCAAAACGCCCGTGCTGAAGCTGTAATGAAGTGATCGCGCCGTTTTGATAATCCACCCACAGTGGCTTGTTAACGGCCTGATAGTCCTGAAAATCTTCAGCGGTAAAGGTGACGCTGTAGTCAAGAAACATCCGCTGCAGGCCGGTGAACGAGTCAAAAGTAAACAGCGTTTCATCGGCATCAAAGAAAATCCAGTCCCACTTCATTATTCCACCTTGTCTTACATACTGATTGGCAACGCCATGATGATGGCGTCTTCGCGACCGTCCGTGGTGGGGTAGTAATTGCGGCGAATCGTCGCCTCGTTAAAACCTAAACTTTCATACAGGGCAATGGCGGCAGCGTTTGAGGCGCGGACCTCCAGCCATAGCGTTGCCACGCCGCGTTTTTCCAGTTCGTCGATCAGATGCTCCAGTAGCGCCCTTCCCAATCCCTGACGCTGATAGTCGGGATCGACAGCAATATTGAACAATGTAGCTTCATCCAGCACCACTTGCGTAATCGCAAACGCCGCCATTTTGCCGTTTTGCGTTAACTGAAAGTTGAGATAGCGTTCGCCCTGGTTGCTGGCAAAGGTTTTTTCGCTCCACGGAAAGGCGTGGGCGCGTTGTTCAATGTTAAAAGCCGCTGGTAAATCAGTCGTTTCGAGGGAAGAAATCGTGTTCATATGTGCAAATTTGTTGCCATAACGCGGCGCGTGCCGTTGGGTTTGCCCGTAATTCAGTGAGCGTCGGGGATGCTATCTGGGCACCTTCCAGTGACAGCGGTTCATCAGTGCCCAGCCGCCAACTGTTGCAGCGACTACCTTGCGGTAGCATCGCGATCCTTTCGGGCGTCAATTGCAGTACCTGCTCGGGGCTAACGGTTAATGCGCGCAAAACGTCACTCACCAGCGGATCGGTCAGGGCGGGAATATCGTTTGCCACCATCACCAGACGAACGTGTGCCGGGATCGCAATGGCTACCTCTCCCTGCAACGCGCCAGGGCGACGCAGCGACCACTGGGTAATGCCCAGTTGCTGTAACTGCCAGTCTCGTCGGGATGTCATAGCGAATCGCTCCTGTTGTCAGGGGCGCAAATATAGCAAATTCGTCGATACCGCGCCAACATATGGCTATAATCGCCGCCAGTATCAATTGAGGAGCATTCCATGTCTGCATTTACCCCGGCAAGTGAAGTCTTGCTGCGCCACAGTGATGATTTCGAACAAAGCCGTATTCTGTTTGCCGGTGACTTACAGGATGACCTGCCCGCGCGTTTAGATACCGCGGCCAGTCGTGCTCATACCCAGCAATTCCACCATTGGCAGGTGTTAAGTCGCCAGATGGGTGATAACGCCCGTTTTAGCCTGATCGCTACGGCGGACGACGTCGCAGATTGCGATACGCTGATCTACTACTGGCCGAAGAACAAACCAGAAGCGCAATTCCAACTGATGAACCTACTGTCACTGCTGCCGGTAGGGACAGATATTTTCGTCGTGGGCGAAAACCGCAGCGGTGTGCGCAGCGCCGAGCAGATGTTGGCGGACTACGCACCACTGAATAAGGTAGACAGCGCCCGCCGCTGCGGCCTCTATTTTGGTCGTCTGGAAAAGCAGCCGGAGTTTGATGCTGATAAATTCTGGGGCGAATACAACGTTGATGGCCTGACGGTCAAAACGTTGCCGGGCGTGTTTAGTCGTGACGGCCTGGATGTCGGTAGCCAGTTGCTGCTTTCGACATTTACTCCGCACACGAAAGGCAAAGTGCTGGATGTCGGCTGCGGTGCAGGCGTGCTTTCGGTTGCTTTTGCGCACCATTCACCGAAAATTCGCCTCACCTTGTGCGATGTCTCCGCACCGGCAGTAGAAGCCAGTCGCGCGACACTTTCCGCTAACGGTGTTGAAGGTGAAGTCTTTGCCAGCAACGTCTTTTCCGAGGTGAAAGGTCGTTTTGACATGATTATCTCCAACCCACCGTTCCACGATGGAATGCAAACCAGCCTTGATGCTGCGCAAACGTTGATTCGCGGCGCGGTACGTCATCTTAATAGCGGCGGCGAGTTGCGGATTGTAGCGAATGCGTTCCTGCCTTATCCGGATCTGCTGGATGAAACATTTGGCTTCCATGAAGTCATCGCACAAACCGGGCGTTTCAAGGTGTATCGCGCCATTATGACCCGCCAGGCGAAGAAAGGTTAAGTCTCTGGCACCTGTCGCCGCATGCCGTGTCGGATGCGGCGTAAACGCCTTATCCAACCAACAAAACCTGTACGTTAGCCCTCCGTAGGCCAGATAAGACGCGTCAGCGTCGCATCTGGCATATACAGCCACAAGCCATGTCGGATGCGACGTGAACGCCTGATCTGACCGACAAACGAATTATCCACAATCCACTGATGGCCATTTTTCCAGCAATCACACATCAGGCGACAATTAACTATTGACGAAAAACTGAAAACCACTAGAATGCGCCTCCGTGGTAGCAATTCTTTTTTAAGAATTGATGGTATGCGAAGGTGGCGGAATTGGTAGACGCGCTAGCTTCAGGTGTTAGTGTCCTTACGGACGTGGGGGTTCAAGTCCCCCCCCTCGCACCAAAAACCACGTTGATATTGCTCGCACTGGGCGAAGGTGGCGGAATTGGTAGACGCGCTAGCTTCAGGTGTTAGTGTTCTTACGGACGTGGGGGTTCAAGTCCCCCCCCTCGCACCAACGAGGCGATATCAAAAAAGTAAGATGACTGTGCGAAGGTGGCGGAATTGGTAGACGCGCTAGCTTCAGGTGTTAGTGTCCTTACGGACGTGGGGGTTCAAGTCCCCCCCCTCGCACCAATTATCTTTACTTCCTTTCTTGTTTCTTCCCTGTTTTATCATCCTTGATCCCAGCTCGTTATCATCAGTATGACGCTCGCAATTAGCGCCAGGCACGATGGCAACAAAACATAATGCCGTAACTGTTTGTGATACAGCATCAGCGGTGTCACCAATAATCCCATCAGCATGACAATCCGCCACAGTTCCGGCGATAAATCCACATACGTCAGTCCTGCAATCAGCAATCCCGGCAGCAACACTCCCCAACCACTGCCCAGTGTACGTTGCAACATGGTTTTATCTCTTTTGTTGATAATGATAAGCAATATCATATGATAATTTTTATCGTTTGCAAGCTAGCAAAATCCCTTGCTATCGTTTAAACCTATCGCTAGGATTAGCAATCATTATCATTTAGATTACTATCACGATTATGGCCTATCGTTCCGCACCGCTTCTTGAAGATGTTATCTGGCGAACGCATCTCCAGCCGCAAGATCCAACACTTGCGGAAACAGTACGTGCGACGATCGCAGAACATCGTGAACATTTGCTGGAGTTTATCCGTCTGGATGAACCCGCCCCACTTAGCGCCCTGACGCTGGCGCAATGGTCTTCTCCAACGGCCCTGCGTTCCCTGTTGGCTGTTTATTCCGATCATATCTACCGCAATCAACCATTGATGCTCCGCGAGAATAAGCCGCTGATCTCACTGTGGGCGCAATGGTATATCGGTCTGATGATGCCGCCATTAATGCTGGCGCTGTTAACACAGGAAAAAGCGTTAGATCTTTCCCCGGAACATTTTCACGTTGAGTTTCACGAAACCGGGCGTGCCGCCTGTTTCTGGATCGACGTGTGTGAGGACAAGAACGCTCCGCATTTGCCACAGCAGCGAATGGAAAAGTTAATCAGTCAGGCGATCGCCCCGGTTGTGCAGGCATTAGAAGCCACCGGCGAAATCAATGGCAAACTTATCTGGAGTAATACCGGCTATCTGATCAACTGGTATTTGACTGAGATGAAGCAGTTACTTGGTGATGCGACAGTTGAATCACTTCGCCATGCTCTCTTTTTTGAGAAAACACTCTCCACGGGTGAAGATAATCCTCTTTGGCGTACGGTGGTGCTGCGCGACGGCCTGTTGGTGCGCCGTACCTGCTGCCAACGTTATCGCTTGCCGGATGTACAGCAATGCGGCGACTGTACGCTGAAATGAAAAACTCTGCCGGGGTGATAACCCGGCATTAGCGTATTAAAAGGAATGCAACACATTGCTTGTTTCTGAAACCCGCATACATAACAGAATGTCTGCAGCCTCCAACAACCCAGCATCGGAACTGACGCCCAGTTTCGACATCACATTAAATTTATGCGCGCGGATCGTTTTAATATTTCGTTTAAGCTGCTCGGCAATTTGTGTCATTGAGTAGCCACGCGACATAAAACGCAATATTTCTCTCTCCGTTGGGCTTAGCGTCCGGCTTTGATTAATGTACCACTGATTGTTCAGGCGATCGGTAGCCTGACGCACGCCATTTAATGACAGAAACAGCTCCTGATAAAAAATGTCCAGCGTCGATGCTTTACTTAATACACCGTCCAACGGTGATGGCGATAATGATCCGATTAATCGTGCTTCAATATCATCATCCGCAATAACTAAACGCCGGGTACGCGGAAATTTAATAGCCAGCTCAGTCAAATAAGATAATCCCTCTCTGCGCTCACTTCTCATGGCAGAAAAAGAAAAAATAACCGCCGCAAATGAGACCCGCGACATCGCATCCTGAAACGCCTCCTGGCTTCTATAGATATGGAGTGTATAAGGGTTACCCGCAAACTTTCTGAATAAGCTTTCAATACCGATACTACTCATGACGCACTTCTCTATGAGTGCGACATTTCTCTTCTTAATTCGGCTGTGTTCCATTCTGCGGCATCTCCATAAACCGAAGGCAAGTTAAGTTCTCTTGCCCCCTGCGCGCTATTTATCCATGCATACATCTCAGCGTTGCTGTGAATTGCCAGCCGACGCATCGCACTGTTTTTTTGTGCGCTGATGGTTTTATTGCTTTTCTTAAGCAATGAAGCTATCTGGTTGATGCCCCATCCTTTGCCTAACAACCGCAGTACCTTGCGCTCTGAAAGTGTCAGAATGACGGTGCGATAGCTAAAATCCTGAGTTTCAGTCATTGCCGGGGAGGTCAGCATGGCGCTGATACGCTCTGCATGCGCATTACCGGAACGAACCGTCTTAACCAGATTCTCAATGGGTTCGATATCGGACAGTAACGTCGCTGCCGGGCACATAAGCAGTTCTACCGCCTGAGAGTACCAGGCACGCGAAACCATGAAAACCCAATGAATTTCCCTGTATTGTGAGATCAATGAATAATAATGTTCACAAACGGAATGTGGATTGTCATTTTCGCCGGTTAAATCGGCAATGACTAATCCGGAGCGACGTAATTGTAATAAGGTAAGATCCTCCGCGGAGGCTCTGGATATTATTTCATATTCAGGGAAGTGAGTCCTCATAACCTCTTTTAACCCTGCTTGCATAACCGGTATTTTACTGATAACAATTCCATTTTTGCAGCATCCTGGCAACATATTTCCTCCACATCCACTGTCTAAAAATCATGATGGTTTATTCAGGATATTCATTCCTTAAATGCTTCCAGCAAATTAATAGATTAAGCGAATAAATTATCCTTAGCATTCACTTTCATATCAGCATACTCCTGCTGCACAATAACTCCACGGCATGTGTCAGAAGGTTAGCATCAAATGATAACCTGGTGAAATAGCCTGGAGACATTTAAAATAACTAAATTAACTTGTTAGAAATACTTAATGGAAACCCTGGAATTCCATTAGTTTAAGATATAATTAAAATACCGCCTTCCCATCGAACAAAAAACATCTCGTCAGCATTTATACAAAAAAAATCAGTAAAATCTGATGATTTTATCTGTTTAAAATTCAAAAGCACGAACGGCCATCCATTACTCTAATCCGTAAGAGACAAATTATAAATTCATTATAATTATAATATTCATATGATAATTTTTTTGCAGCGATAAAAAATTCGCTTTTCGCCACTGAACTTCACCCGCCAACCAGGACTAATCAGCGCAATTTTGATCTTAACCTACCCCAAAACAACCGCTCTTCATGATACAAATGGGGTCTCATTATTTGAACAATACGCAGCACGTCTATGACAAAGGACGAGTTATGCAGACTGAGCAACAGCGAGCCGTAACACGGCTTTGTATCCAGTGTGGATTATTTCTTTTGCAACATGGAGCGGAAAGCGCGTTAGTTGATGAGCTTTCCTCGCGACTGGGTCGGGCATTGGGAATGGACTGCGTCGAAAGTTCTATCTCTTCGAACGCCATTGTGCTTACTACCATTAAAGATGGGCAATGCCTGACATCTACGCGCAAAAATCACGATCGCGGCATTAATATGCATGTAGTGACGGAAGTTCAGCATATTGTGATTCTGGCGGAGCATCACCTGCTGGATTACAAAGGCGTGGAGAAACGTTTTAGCCAGATTCAACCCTTACGTTACCCGAGATGGCTGGTCGCCTTGATGGTTGGTCTGTCATGCGCCTGTTTCTGTAAGCTCAATAAAGGTGGCTGGGATGGTGCTGTCATCACCTTCTTTGCCAGCACGGTCGCAATGTATATCCGTCAGCTACTGGCGCAACGTCATCTCCACCCTCAGATAAACTTTTGCATCACCGCATTTGCCGCCACCACGATTTCTGGTTTGCTTTTACAACTCCCTGCCTTCAGCAATACGCCAACAATCGCGATGGCTGCCAGCGTTCTGCTGCTGGTGCCGGGCTTTCCGTTGATTAATGCCGTCGCTGATATGTTTAAAGGGCACATCAATACCGGGCTGGCACGCTGGGCGATTGCCAGCCTATTGACGTTGGCTACCTGCGTTGGCGTGGTGATGGCACTCACGATTTGGGGACTACGCGGATGGGTGTGATCGAATTTCTCTTAGCACTAGTGCAGGATATGATCCTCGCGGCAATTCCTGCAGTCGGCTTTGCGATGGTATTCAATGTGCCGGTTCGGGCGTTACGCTGGTGTGCACTGCTTGGCGCGATTGGTCATGGCTCTCGAATGATCTTAATGAATACCGGGCTGAATATTGAATGGTCAACCTTTATGGCATCCATGCTGGTCGGCACCATTGGTATTCAATGGTCACGCTGGTATCTGGCGCATCCGAAAGTCTTTACCGTGGCAGCCGTTATCCCTATGTTTCCCGGTATCTCTGCTTATACAGCAATGATTTCAGCCGTAAAAATCAGCCAGTTAGGTTACAGCGAGCCGTTGATGATTACCCTGTTAACCAACTTTCTTACGGCATCATCAATTGTTGGCGCGTTATCCATCGGCCTTTCCATTCCTGGATTATGGTTGTACCGCAAGCGCCCTCGCGTATAAAATTGCCTCGCTTAAAGCACACGGATGAGAGACAGCCTCCTTTCATCCGTGTGTTACTATAAAAGTAATCTCCCTTCTCGTTCATCGTTCCATATTGAGAAACAGTATGTCTTCCAGAGTTTTGACCCCGGACGTCGTTGGTATTGACGCCCTGGTACACGATCACCAGACCGTTCTGGCAAAAGCTGAAGGCGGTATGGTTGCCGTATTTGCTAACAACGCTCCGGCGTTTTATGCCGTCACGCCCTCACGTCTTGCTGAACTGCTGGCGCTGGAAGAAAAGCTGACACGTCCAGGAAGCGATGTCGCTCTGGACGATCAACTCTATCAGGAACCGCAAACTCCCCCCGTTGCCGTACCGATGGGAAAATTCGCCATGTACCCGGACTGGCGGCCAGATGCTGATTTTACTCGCCTGGCCGCATTATGGGGCGTGGTGCTAAGAGAACCCGCTACCGCCGAAGAACTGGCCTCATTCATTGCCTACTGGCAGGCGGAAGGCAAAGTCTTTCATCATGTGCAATGGCAACAAAAACTGGCGCGCAGTCTGCAAATTGGTCGTGCCAGCAATGGCGGACTGCCGAAACGAGATGTGAACACAGTCAGCGAACCTGACAGCCAAATTCCACCGGGATTCAGAGGGTAACGATGAAAAACGTTGGCGACCTGATGCAACGTCTGCAAAAAATGATGCCTGCCCATATCAAACCCGCCTTCAAAACGGGTGAAGAGCTTCTGGCGTGGCAGAAAGAACAAGGAGCGCTCCGCGCCGCCGCTCTGGAGCGCGAGAACCGGGCAATGAAAATGCAGCGCACCTTTAACCGCTCCGGCATTCGTCCGCTGCATCAGAACTGCTCCTTTGAGAACTATCGTGTTGAATGCGAAGGGCAGATGAATGCGTTGAGCAAAGCGCGCCAGTATGTCGACGAGTTCGACGGCAACATCGCCAGCTTTATCTTTTCTGGCAAGCCTGGAACCGGTAAAAACCACCTGGCGGCAGCGATCTGCAACGAACTACTGCTACGCGGCAAATCGGTATTGATTATTACTGTTGCCGATATTATGTCAGCGATGAAAGATACTTTCAGAAATAGCGGCACCAGCGAAGAGCAACTGCTCAACGATCTGAGCAACGTTGATCTGCTGGTGATCGACGAGATCGGTGTACAGACCGAATCGAAATACGAAAAAGTGATCATCAACCAGATCGTCGATCGTCGTTCTTCTTCCAAACGCCCGACCGGGATGCTGACCAACAGCAATATGGAGGAGATGACGAAATTGCTGGGCGAACGCGTTATGGATCGTATGCGCCTGGGCAACAGCCTGTGGGTGATCTTCAACTGGGACAGTTATCGTAGTCGGGTAACGGGTAAAGAGTATTAATCCCCATTTCCGGCGTTATACTGCGACAAAATTCCATTATGAGTAATGATGATGAAAACTGTTAAACACCTTCTGTGCTGTGCAATTGTCACCACCGCATTCATTTCCGCCGGGACACATGCCGCTTCCTGGAAAGATGCGCTTTCCAGCGCCGCCAGCGAGTTAAGCAACCAGAGCAGCACCACACAGGAAGGTGGTTGGTCGCTCTCTTCATTAACGAGTCTGCTTAGCAGTGGCAACCAGGCGTTAAGCGCAGACAATATGAACAATGCCGCAGGTATTCTGCAATATTGCGCGAAACAAAAGCTGGCTTCAGTGACCGACGCGGAAAACATCAAAAATCAGGTACTGGAGAAGCTGGGCCTGAACAGCGAAGAACAGAAAGAAGACACCAACTATCTGGATGGCATTCAGGGTTTGCTGAAAACCAAAGATGGTCAGCAGCTTAATCTGGATAACATCGGCACCACTCCGCTGGCGGAGAAAGTGAAAACCAAAGCCTGCGATCTGGTATTAAAGCAAGGCCTGAACTTTATCTCCTGATCTGTTCTGTATAATGCCGCGTTTTAACTGTTAATCGGCTGGCGCGGCTCTCCCCTTCTCTTTTTCCCGCTTCTCACGCTTTCATCCCCCGCTATGCGGGACGCAGCCTTGAATAAAAAAGCCTGTTTATAAACTAATTCCTAACAACATCGCATTTTTTTGACACTAGAATTGCAGCAATATGGCAGCGCCATTACATTGTGTTTCTCAAAAAATCTTAAACATCGGCTACACGGCCTGGTTTAGTGAGGATCGCCCGTTGTCAGAACTACTCTCTTTCGCCCTGTTTCTCGCCTCTGTGCTGATCTACGCATGGAAAGCGGGACGTAACACCTGGTGGTTTGCAGCCACGTTAACGGTGCTGGGGCTATTTGTCGTTTTAAATATTACCCTGTTTGCCAGCGACTATTTTACTGGCGATGGTATTAACGACGCGGTGCTCTATACCTTAACCAACAGCCTGACCGGTGCAGGCGTCAGCAAATATATCCTGCCAGGCATCGGCATTGTGCTGGCACTGACGGCGGTGTTCGGCGCGCTGGGATGGATCCTTCGCCGCCGCCGACATCATCCTCACCATTTTGGCTACAGCCTTTTGGCACTCTTGCTGGCGCTGGGTTCAGTGGATGCCAGCCCGGCATTTCGTCAGATAACGGAACTGGTGAAATCCCAATCGCGCGACGGCGATCCGGACTTTGCGGCTTATTATAAAGAGCCGTCAAAAACCATCCCCTCCCCCAAACTCAACCTGGTTTATATCTACGGAGAAAGCCTCGAACGAACTTATTTTGACAACGACGCTTTCCCGGATCTCACGCCAGAACTGGGGGCGCTAAAAAATGAAGGGCTGGATTTCAGCCATACGCAGCAACTGCCGGGAACCGATTACACAATTGCTGGCATGGTAGCCTCCCAGTGTGGCATTCCGCTGTTTGCCCCGTTTGAAGGCAACGCCTCTGCATCCGTTTCCAGCTTCTTCCCACAGAACATCTGTCTGGGCGATATCCTGAAAAATTCCGGTTATCAGAACTATTTCGTGCAGGGAGCCAACCTGCGTTTTGCGGGTAAAGATGTGTTCCTGAAATCACACGGCTTCGACCATTTGTACGGTTCGGAAGAACTGAAAAGCGTGGTGGCAGACCCGCATTATCGCAACGACTGGGGATTCTACGACGATACGGTGCTGGACGAAGCATGGAAAAAATTTGAAGAACTGTCTCGCTCCGGCCAACGGTTTTCGCTGTTTACTCTGACGGTCGATACCCATCACCCGGATGGTTTTATCTCACGTACCTGTAACCGCAAAAAATATGATTTTGACGGAAAACCGAACCAGTCATTCAGCGCGGTAAGTTGTAGCCAGGAGAACATCGCGGCGTTTATCAACAAAATCAAAGCCTCTCCGTGGTTTAAAGATACCGTTATAGTGGTCTCTTCCGACCATCTGGCGATGAACAACACCGCGTGGAAATACCTGAACAAACAGGATCGCAACAACCTGTTTTTTGTCATCCGTGGCGACAAACCGCAGCAAGAGACGCTGGCAGTGAAGCGTAACACGATGGATAACGGCGCTACCGTGCTGGATATTCTCGGAGGCGATAACTTCCTCGGTCTCGGACGCAGCAGCCTGTCTGGTCAGTCAATATCAGAAGTGTTCCTCAACATTAAAGAGAAAGTGCTGGCGTGGAAGCCGGATATCATCCGCTTGTGGAAATTCCCTACCGAGATGAAAACGTTCACCATTGATCAGAACAAAAACATGATCGCATTCTCAGGAAGCCACTTCCGCCTGCCACTGCTGTTACGCGTGTCAGATAAACGCGTGGAGCCTCTGCCAGAAAGTGAATACTCCGCACCTCTGCGTTTCCAGTTAGCTGATTTCGCCCCACGAGACAATTTCGTCTGGGTTGACCGCTGTTACAAGATGGCGCAACTGTGGGCACCGGAACTGGCGCTCTCTACCGACTGGTGCGTCTCACAAGGTCAACTTGGCGGACAACAAATTGTGCAGCATGTTGATAAGCCTGAATGGAAAGGCAAAACAGCGTTTAAAGACACGGTCATCGACATGAAACGCTACAAAGAGAATGTTGATACGCTGAAAATTGTCGATAACGATATTCGCTACAAAGCAGACAGTTTCATCTTTAACGTCGCTGGTGCGCCGGAAGAGGTGAAACAGTTCAGTGGAATTTCCCGCCCGGAATCCTGGGGACGCTGGTCAAACGCGCAGTTAAGCGATGAAGTGAAAATCGAGTACAAACATCCGCTGCCGAAGAAATTTGACCTGGTGATCACCGCCAAAGCCTATGGTAATAACGCCGGCCGCCCCATTCCGGTACGCGTAGGCAATGAAGAACAAACCATCGTGCTGAGTAATGAAGTGACCACCAATACGCTGCATTTCGATAACCCAACCGATGCCGATACGCTGGTGATTGTTCCACCGGAACCTGTCGCAACCAACGAAGGGAACATTCTCGGCCACTCGCCGCGTAAGCTCGGCATTGGTATGGTGGAAATCAAAGTGGTTGAGCGTGAAGGGTAATAATATTGCCTGGTTGTAGTTCGGATAAGACGCGCAAGCGTCGCATCAGGCATCGGCACACAACTGCCGGATGCGGCGTGAACGCCTTATCCGTTCTGCGGTATATTATTGAAACGTAAAAAAACAGCGCCCAACACGTCCCCGAGCGCTGCATGGCAACTTTACCAATATCCGATTATCAGAAAGTAATAACGCCCTTAATCAACTCAGGATTGTTAATTACATCGCGCTCATAGATTTCCGCCAGCGTGGCGAACGGATAGCGATGGGTTAACATCATGTCAGCCGTGATTTTCCCTTCCGCCATCAATCTCCCGACTTTCGCGAAATCTTCTGGCGTGGCGTTGCGGCTACCCATCATTGTGGTTTCTTTTTTATGGAACTCCGGGTCAGAGAATTGCAACTCGCCTTTAAACAGGCCGACAAATACCACCGTGCCGCCGTGGCGAATCAGATTAACTGTGTTATTCATCGCATGTTGATTACCCGTCGCGTCGATCACTTTCTGCGCCAAAGAACCACCAAATTGCGCCCGCAACTGGTCATCAAAATCCTCTGCTGAAGGATCCAGCACCGGCAGTTCCAGACGCGTTGCTACATGCTCACGGCGAGTCGGACTGGTATCTGCCACTACCACCTGTGCACCATCAGCTTTAGCGATTGCCGCCGCGCCCAGACCGATTGGCCCCGCACCGACCACCAGCACCTGCTCGCCGGGCGCAACTGCCGCACGACGTACCGCATGAGCGCTAATGGCGAAAGGTTCAATCAACGCAGCCGCCTGCGAGTCAATGCCGTCTGCGGGTAGCAAATTAGCCGCAGGCACTGCCAGATACTCACTAAAACCACCATCCTGATGCACACCAATGACTGAAATTCTTTCACAGCAGTTGGTGCGACCACTTTTACACGCAGGACACTGCTGACAAGAGATATACGGAATTACTGCAACCTGCTGCCCAATATTAAAATTGTGAATATTTTTCCCTGCATCAATAATCTCCCCACATATTTCATGACCTAAAACACGTGGGTAGCTAAAAAATGGCTGATTACCCGCCCAGGCATGAATATCTGTACCACAAATTCCGACAGCTTTAATTTTAATTAATGCTTCATCGTCGCCTGCCACCGGCCTTTCCCGGATTTTCCAGACTAAACTCTTTATTTTCTGACAAATTAAGACTTTCATTGTAGACATGATTCACTGCTCCTTTTATTTTATTACTCCCAGATATCGTCGAATTTATAAGAGCGACTGAATTTGCCCATGAAATATGCGGATGATCACGCATAAAAATGTTTTAAATCGGTTTTTAATACCGTACTGGAGGGAACAATGAGTCGTTCACAGAATTTACGTCATAACGTCATAAACCAGGTGATTGAAGATATGGCGCGGGGAAATATTCCATCCCCACTCCCTTCACAAAGTGGGCTGGCAGAAATGTATAACATTAGCCGCACCACGGTACGCCACATACTCCAGCATTTAAGCGCATGCGGCGTGCTCACCCAGGTGGGAAAGGATTATGTTGTCGCCCGCAAACCCGAACAGAACGATGGTTTCGATTGCATCACAGTCTCGCTGACAGAGCAAAACTACATTTTCGAGCAGGCATTTTTCACCATGATTAACCAGCGTCAGCTACGCGCCGGAGAGAGTTTTTCCGAGCTGCAACTGGCGCGGACGGCAGGCGTCAGCCCGGTCGTAGTACGAGAATACCTTTTAAAATTTGGCCGCTATGGTCTGATTCAGAGCGAAAAACGCGGGCAGTGGAGCATGAAGCAGTTCGATCAGTCTTATGCCGAACAACTGTTTGAACTGCGGGAGATGCTGGAAACACACGCGTTACAGCACTTTCTGAATTTGCCAGATGATGATTCACGCTGGTTACAGGCAAAAACACTGCTCGAACGCCACCGGACACTGCGTGACAGCATTGGCAGTAATTTTCGTATGTTTTCGCAGTTAGACCGCGATTTTCATGCCATGCTGCTATCTGCTGCTGACAACATCTTTTTTAATCAAACACTTGAAATTATATCGGTGATTTTTCACTGTCATTATCAGTGGGATGAAAGCGATCTGAAACAACGTAATATTATTGCCATTGATGAGCATATGACGATTCTTAGCGCGCTAATTTGCCGCAGTGATTTAGATGCCGTACTCGCGCTGCGTAATCATCTCGATACCGCCAGGCAATCGATGATTCGCTCAGTCAAACAGCATCATCGTTAAATTAAGTACAGATTAAAAACTACTATTCCGAGTTTATATCACGGCATAAAAATCAAGCCAATAATAAACGATGCTGAGTTAACAACACTCAGCCATCATTTATTGATTAAACAACAATAAAATTATTGGCTGTCCATAATTAATGCTTCCAGTACATCTAATTCACTGACAATTTTAGCCAGTGTTTCATCACACACTTCTTGCCTTGCTCGCATTTGATAAATAGCTGCACGTTTGGCATTCAGCGCCGCCAGATTAAATGTTCTTTCCAGTTTTGTCCGTTGCATATGCAACGAATTATCGTTTGCCGACATATCATCATCATTACGCCGCATATAATCGATAATTCTGGCCCCGGTTTCCATAATTAATTCATTATCGAGGTTTTCCGTGCTGGCACCAAGCAAACGTTGCTGAGTTTTTTGCACGCTCAGGATAGCCATTTTAGACATAAACAAATCGGCGGCGATCTCTTCTTTCTGCCGGTTATCGCTAAACAGGCTAACATTTTTCCCCAATAACAGCGGCAGAATGATAATGCCGCACAGCAACGAAAAGAGGATCACCCCGGTAGCGAGAAACACCAGCAAATAGCGCCCAGGGAACGGTTCACCATCGGGCAGTAATAACGGTATAGAAAGCACCCCCGCAAGAGTTATAGCCCCACGAACGCCAGCAAAAGTCGCTAACAACAAGTGGCGTGTTTTGTATCCGGCAAACAGCATTGGATGATTACTTTTCCGCCTGCGGCTGTACAGACGCATCAACCATAGCCAACCAAAGCGCATAACCATCAATGCAAGGTAGATCCACACAATATCCAGCACCAGCGACCAGGTTTGCACTAAGGGATCGTGTTGTGCGCGGGTCAGTGATTCCGAAATGATGGCCGGAAGCTGCAAGCCCAGAATCAAAAATACCATGCCGTTGAAGACATATTCCAGCATTGACCAGGAGCTTTTCGCCTTAATTCTCAGTCGTATAGGCGCATGATGCACGACGCCAATACGGCTGGTCGTTAGCCCTGCGGCAACAGCGGCGAGGATGCCGGATAAACCAAAATGCTCCGCCACCAGATAAACAATAAACGGCAGCAGCAACATCAACACGATCTGGATTGAAGGCTCATCGTGAGCGTAACGGCTGATCAACAACAGTCCTTTACCATATAACCAGGTAACGGCGATCCCAACGGCAATACCGCCCACTGCCACGACAAAAAAGGCGATAGTCGCACCATACACGCTAAATTCCATCGTCCCCATAGTCACTGCGACAGCAAACTTCAACGCCACCAAACCGGAGGCATCATTCATTAATGCTTCGCCTTCAAGCACTTCCTGAATGCTTTTGTTGATTCGTCCTTTACCGACGATCCCCAACAATGCGACAGCATCCGTTGGCGACAACACCGCAGCCAATGCAAACGCCGCAATAAGCGGAACATTCGGTAACAGTAAATGAATAACGTAGCCGACGGCAAAAATAGTGATTAAGACCAGGATCAGCGCCAGACCTACGATTTCCCGACTGTGTTTGATCAACTCTTTAGGTTGTATTTTTGAACTTTCAGCAAACAACAACGGTGGAATAAACAATAACAGGAAAAGTTCAGGATTAAATTCCACATGTAAACCAAAAATGGGCTGAGCCAGTAATGCACCGGCAGCAATCTGGATTAAAGGAAGTGGAATCTGGATGGGAGACAGACGTGTCAGCACACTGGTTAATGAAACAACCAGAGTAAGAATTAAAATCGTTAAAAGTATTTCCATATAATTACTCCGCATCCTCATGCATAAATAATGGATATAACTAACCTAACTTCATAAGAATAACATCCAATCTATTACTTACAATTAATCGTTAATCGCAACATTTACTCACGAGAGTATATTAAGAAATGCAACTTATTATTTTTCTTTTGTTTATTCATAGTGTGAATGGTTATGATCTACCCTCCTCATGCATACGCAACAGAAAAACTTTTTTACTCAAACATTTCAACCAGATATGAATAACCTCTCATTTTTAATACCCGGCGATAACATAACTGACAAAAATGAATCAATTCAGCATTTAACAAATTTAAAGGATATCGCTATACACCGTCAACCGAAAATTTATTCTGTTTATATTATCAATTTAAATAATTATCAGTAGATTATAAAATAAAAACAATCACTCCTTATGTGAAATAGCCTGTCGCCGCCTTATAAAATCGCAACAAATACGCTAACTACACGCATACTAAAAAAATGCTTATCTATCTGAAAACAGACCATTACTCATCAGACATTGCATAACTTAAGGATATACAATAAAAATCATATTAAAAACCGATTAAAAGCAGCAAAGTCATACCAGGAGCACGAATTCACGAAACATTTGCAGCAGTCAGTCTATTCGCTGATTATTTTCGCACAGACGACAACTTTTTCATGATGTTTCTCTCCAGATAGTAATGTTGGAGTTATTTATTCTATAACATGGAGTACGTGGAAGATGAGTAAAATAATAGCAATGCTAATTACTGTCAGCACCCTTTTTCTGCCGACAATAATTCAGGCAAAACCGATTTCGATAAAAGTTGCCTATGAAAATAACCCCGGCGAACCACTGGATGTTGTCATGCGCCACTGGGCGGATCTGTTGAATAAAAAAAGTGGTGGTGAAATAACACTGGCGCTTTACCCCAGTTCCCAATTGGGATCAAAACAGGATGTGACTGAACAAGCCATGATGGGGATGAATGTTATTACCCTGAGTGATGTCGCATTCCTCGCTGATTATGAACCAGATTTGGGCATTCTGTTTGGCCCCTATTTAACCGACGATCCGCAAAAACTGTTCAAAATATATGAAAGTGACTGGTTCAAGCAGAAAAATGAAAGCCTGAAGAAAAAAGGTATTCATGTGGTTATGAATAATTATCTTTATGGCACCCGGCAGATCATTTCTAAAAAACCTATCCGCACAGTTGAAGACCTCGCGGGATTAAAAATCCGTGTGCCTAATAATGTCATGCAGATAAAAGCTATTCAGGCGATGGGAGCAACCCCAACGCCAATGCCATTAGGTGAAGTTTATCCTGCGTTAACCCAGGGCGTTATTGACGGAGTGGAAAACCCGATTTCTGTTCTGCAAGGACAAAAACTCTATGAGCAGGCGAAATACCTGACGATGGTGAATTACCTTACCAACACCTCCGTCTGGATTGGTGGCGAAGCTTTCTTTAGCACCCTCTCCCCGGAACAACTGGAAATGATTCACCAGACTGGTTATGAAGCTGGGCTCTATAGCCAGAAGCTCACTCTTGAGCGCGATGCTGAAATGCTGAAAGCCATGCAAGCTGAAGGTGTAGAGGTTATCTATCCTGATACCGAACCATTCCGTAAGAAAGCCCGCGAAGTTTACTCACAGTTCCCGGAGTGGACACCTGGCCTCTATGAAACCATTCAACAACAACTGAAATAAGTATCGATGCTAATCGTCCTGCTTTTTTCACAAAAGCAGGACAAGCCCTTACAGGAGGTTTCATGCGTTTTTTCGGCAAACTGGCAGAGTTTAGCGCTGCCTTTGCGCTGTTTGTTCTGGTTGTGATGACAATTGGAGCAGTATTTATGCGCTATTTCATCGGCCAACCGATTCAGTGGACAGAAGAGATGTCCGGGATGCTGATGATTTGGGTGGTGATGCTAGGTGGTATCGTGGCAGAGCGCGACCGGGCACATCTGACCATCCCTTTTGTAATGGATATGCTGCCAGCCACCATCAGACGAGTGATTGCTGTTCTGGTCGCCCTTCTCTCCCTCTGCGTATTGCTTTATATGGCCTGGCTGGGCTACCGGCTGGCGGAAATGGCGCAGTTTAAAGTGACACAAATACTGAAAGTTTCCTGGTTCTGGATCGATCTGGCGGTCCCCGTCGGCGCGCTGGCAACTGCTCTCTATACCCTTTACTGGTTAATCACCGATATAAAGCAACCCCATAGCGGAGACGAAAAACAATGAGTTGGTTATTGATTATCCCGCTAATGATCGTCTGTTTATTTCTTAACATTCGGGTCTATCTGGCGATGTTTATTGGCATCATCGCTTACTTTTTATTCTTCTCCAGCGTGCCGATCGAAATTGCCGTCCAGAGGCTAATCGCCCCGACGCAAAGTCCTTCACTACTGGCTATTCCGTTTTTTATTTTGCTGGGTACGCTAATGAGCTACACCGGCATTGCAGAACGCATTTTACAAATTGCCAACGTCCTGGTGGGGAAAATGCGCGGTGGTCTGGGCGTAGCGAATATTCTCGTCAGCACCATGATGGGCGGTGTCAGTGCCTCTAACCTTGCAGATGCAGCAATGTTATCACGCATGATGGTGCCGGAAATGGAACGCAAAGGTTACAACCGTGCCTTTGCCGCCGCCATTACCGCTGGCGGTTCGTTAGTCACGCCAATCATACCGCCGGGAATTGCCCTGATTATTTACGGTCTGGTTGCGGATGTCTCTATCGGCAAAATGTTTATCGCCGGACTGGTGCCTGGTTTGCTGTGTGCGGTCGTGCTGATGTTTACCGTCTACCTCGTCGCCCGCAGAACAAACGCCAAACCCTCGCGTGAAAGCTGGCCAACGGGCAAAGAAGTGGTGTTCTCTCTCGGTCAGGCGTGGCCAGCGCTATTTCTGATTTTTGCCGTAGTCGGCGGCATTCGGGCGAATATCTTCACCCCGACGGAAGCAGGTGCCGCAGCGGTATTAATCGTTCTGGCGATTGGCTTTTTCATCTACCGTGAAATGAAAGTTTCCCACGTAGTTAAAGCTCTCGGTGAAACCGCACGCGCCACGGCGTCGGTGATGCTGGTGATTATGGCCAGCGCCGCCCTGGGTTGGATTTTCTCAATGGAACATGCTGGCGTCGCGGTGGCGAATTTCGTCACCTCGCTGACTGAAAACAAATATATGTTCCTTTTGATTATCAACGTATTGCTTTTGACGTTGGGGATGTTTCTGGAAGGAAACGCCATTCTGTTGATCCTGGTGCCGCTACTGAAACCGGTGGTCGAACACTTTGGTATCGATCCGGTACATTTCGGTATCATCATGATCTTCAACCTGTCGATTGGCGCGTTCACGCCGCCGGTGGGCACCGTGATGCTGCTGGTGTGTAATATCACGCAAGTTTCTGTAGGTAATTTCTTTAAGCAATCTCTGCCACTGCTGGTAGCCCTGCTGCTGATGCTGTTGCTGGTCACATATATCCCGGCAATTTCGCTGTTCCTGGTATAACGATAAAAACGCCGGATGAAGCACTCATCCGGCGTCATTGTGTTAAAACGTCTCCCAGTTATCCCCGCTATCGGCAACGGCAATTTTGCGCGGCGCAACCGGTGCCACACTGTTTACTGCCAACGCTTCGCGCTGACGCTTTTGCTCTTGCTGAATACGAAATACAGCCACAGCTTCAGTCAGGCGGCTGGCCTGCTCTTCCAGCGCGGCGGCAGCGGCGGCAGACTCTTCCACCAGCGCAGCGTTCTGTTGCGTTACCCGATCCATCTCGACAACCGCTAAACCAACCTGATCGATACCACGACTCTGCTCATCAGAAGCGGAGGCAATTTCACCCATAATATCGGTCACGCGGGTCACGGCGCTGACAATCTCCGCCATCGTTTCCCCGGCACTTTCGACCAGCGTAGAGCCAACATCCACTTTGCCAACCGAGTCTTCAATCAGAGTCTTAATTTCACGCGCCGCCTGAGCGCTACGCTGAGCCAGATTACGCACTTCTCCCGCAACTACCGCAAAACCGCGACCTTGTTCACCCGCGCGTGCCGCTTCGACCGCCGCATTCAAGGCCAGAATATTAGTCTGGAAAGCAATGCCGTCGATAACACTGATAATGTCGGCAATTTTCTGCGAACTGGTAGAAATATCACGCATGGTCTGTACCACGCTATCCACCACATTTCCGCCGCGTTGTGCTGTTTCAGAAGCACTTAATGCCAGATGGCTGGCCTGCCGCGCGTTCTCGGCATTTTGTTTCACTGTCGCGGTCAGTTGCTCCATGCTGGCTGCCGTCTCTTCCAGCGAAGCAGCCTGTTGCTCGGTGCGCGAAGAGAGGTCATTGTTGCCGGTGGCGATTTCGCTGGCCCCGCTATAGATAGCATTCGCGCCGTTACGCACATCGCCTACGGTACGTACCAGCTCACTTTGCATATGACGCAAACTCTCTGCCAGTTGACCCACTTCATTGGAACCGTCCACCTCAATCGATTTCACCAGATCACCGCCAGCAATATGGCGAATGCTGTCGATCAGGCGATTCATCGGTGCCACCAGCGACGTTTTAATACCAAACCAGACGGCGAAAATCACCGCCAGTACGACGATCAGCACGCACGCCAGCACCCACATTGCCTGGTTATAGGAAGCATTATTATCGGTGACGGCGATGTCATAGAGACGATCATTTTGCTGCATATACGCCATATACTGCTTTTCGAACCCGTCCTGATATCCCTGTGTAGGTTGGTCAAAAAACGCATTGATTTTGCCCGCACTTAACAACTGGATCAGCTCCGCCAGTGCATTGTGATAGATATCGTAATTGCGTTTGATCTCAGTAGCAGCCGCTGTGCTCTGACGCGAGTTACGCGGTAGTGCTTCGTAATCTGCCCAGTTTTTTTCCGCTTGTTTCAGTGAAAGAGTGGCACTCTGCATCAGCTCGGCAACAGTTGAACCACTGCCAATATTGTTCTGATCCATCATGTAGCGGATGCCCGCGCGGTTGAGGGTGTTACGCGTCTGCAACAACTCAACCCAACTGCTATTCAGCGTAGATTGCTGCTGGCGAATGGTTTGTAAAACGGAGAAGTATTCTTTGTCCTTCTTTAAGGTATTAAAGAACAGACCGCCTGATGTTAGTTGTAAAAGGCCGAAAATGGCCAAAACCAGTAGTACACTGGTCACGATCCTGATACGTTTTAGCATGGTTTCTCTTTTCCTGTTGACCGATAGCAGGATTTTCGGCCTGGAATGAGAAAACTTTATAGGTAGCGGCTTTAAACTGGCT
This sequence comes from Escherichia sp. MOD1-EC6162, assembly GCF_002965125.1. Lineage (NCBI taxonomy): Bacteria > Pseudomonadati > Pseudomonadota > Gammaproteobacteria > Enterobacterales > Enterobacteriaceae > Escherichia > Escherichia sp. MOD1-EC6162. The sequence goes on along the minus strand of NZ_PTSB01000007.1, from coordinate 36,617 downwards.
AAATTTACCTCACTTTTTTTATTTTTGTTCAAAAATACAATAGCCACGCATTGGTACATTTTCTTTTCTTATTTTTTTCACACTAATTGTATCTATTTTGAACATGAGAATATTTGCCAATAGTTTAATATTATTGGCCAAAACAATATTACCGGTTGGGAAGTGTGGTTTTATATTGTTATTTAATATATATAGAATAAATATAATTTTTATATGAGTAACACAACCGGGAGATAAAATTCGCCCTGGGTGTGATCATCATCACATAAATAACCTTCGTAAACCTCGCCCAATACCGCTCAACTGCAAAACTGACCGCTTACATCCCTAATATAACCGCTCAGTTATTTACCTTACTTTACGCGCGCGTAACTCTGGCAACATCACTGCAGGATAGCGGTCAATTTACCTCCTCAAACGCAACGCAAACCTAGAACGGCTTCGGCCAACTATTAATCAATACATGCCAGGTTTTACTATGGATACTAAAAAGATATTCAAGCACATACCCTGGGTGATTCTCGGAATCATCGGTGCATTCTGCCTCGCGGTAGTTGCATTACGTCGGGGGGAGCACGTCAGTGCCCTGTGGATCGTGGTCGCCTCTGTGTCGGTGTATCTGGTGGCGTATCGCTACTACAGTCTGTACATCGCCCAGAAGGTGATGAAACTCGACCCCACGCGCGCGACGCCTGCGGTTATTAACAACGACGGTCTGAACTATGTTCCGACCAACCGTTACGTGTTGTTTGGTCACCACTTCGCCGCTATCGCCGGTGCTGGTCCGCTGGTGGGGCCGGTTCTCGCCGCGCAAATGGGCTACCTGCCGGGCACGCTGTGGCTGCTGGCAGGCGTGGTGCTGGCCGGTGCGGTTCAGGACTTTATGGTGCTGTTTATCTCTTCTCGCCGTAACGGCGCATCTCTCGGTGAGATGATCAAAGAAGAGATGGGGCCAGTACCTGGGACTATCGCGCTGTTTGGCTGTTTCTTAATCATGATCATCATCCTGGCGGTACTGGCGCTGATCGTGGTTAAAGCCCTGGCCGAAAGTCCGTGGGGTGTCTTCACCGTTTGCTCAACCGTACCGATTGCGCTGTTTATGGGTATCTACATGCGCTTTATTCGTCCGGGGCGTGTAGGTGAAGTCTCTGTCATTGGTATTGTGCTGCTGGTTGCCTCTATCTACTTCGGCGGCGTGATTGCTCACGACCCTTACTGGGGTCCGGCACTGACCTTTAAAGACACCACCATTACCTTCGCGCTGATTGGCTATGCGTTTGTTTCCGCGCTGCTGCCGGTGTGGTTGATCCTCGCACCGCGCGACTATCTGGCAACCTTCCTGAAAATCGGCGTTATCGTCGGCCTGGCGCTGGGTATCGTGGTGCTGAACCCGGAACTGAAAATGCCTGCGATGACTCAGTACATTGATGGTACTGGCCCGCTGTGGAAAGGCGCTCTGTTCCCGTTCCTGTTCATCACCATCGCCTGTGGTGCGGTATCTGGCTTCCACGCGCTGATCTCTTCCGGTACGACGCCGAAACTGCTGGCTAACGAAACCGACGCGCGTTTCATTGGCTACGGCGCAATGCTGATGGAGTCCTTCGTGGCGATTATGGCGCTGGTTGCTGCGTCCATCATCGAACCGGGTCTTTACTTCGCAATGAACACCCCGCCAGCGGGTCTCGGCATCACCATGCCTAACCTGCATGAAATGGGTGGCGAGAACGCGCCTGTCATCATGGCACAACTGAAAGACGTTACCGCACACGCGGCGGCAACTGTCAGTTCCTGGGGCTTCGTGATTTCGCCGGAACAGATCCTGCAAACTGCGAAAGACATTGGTGAACCCTCTGTCCTGAACCGTGCGGGTGGCGCGCCGACGCTGGCGGTAGGTATCGCTCACGTGTTCCACAAAGTGCTGCCGATGGCTGACATGGGCTTCTGGTATCACTTCGGTATTCTGTTCGAAGCACTGTTCATCCTGACCGCGCTGGATGCCGGTACGCGTTCTGGCCGCTTTATGCTGCAAGACCTGCTGGGCAACTTCATCCCGTTCCTGAAAAAAACCGACTCTCTGGTTGCCGGTATCATCGGTACTGCGGGCTGTGTGGGTCTGTGGGGCTACCTGCTGTATCAGGGTGTGGTCGATCCGCTGGGCGGCGTTAAGAGCCTGTGGCCGCTGTTCGGTATCTCTAACCAGATGCTGGCAGCCGTGGCGCTGGTACTGAGCACTGTGGTGCTGATTAAGATGAAGCGCACTAAATACATCTGGGTTACCGTTATCCCGGCAGTATGGCTGCTTATCTGCACTACCTGGGCGCTGGGTCTGAAGCTGTTCAGCAACAACCCGCAGATGGAAGGCTTCTTCTACATGGCAAGCCAGTACAAAGAGAAGATTGCTAACGGTACTGACCTGACGGCACAGCAGATTGCCAACATGAACCACATCGTTGTGAACAACTACACCAACGCAGGCCTGAGTATTCTGTTCCTGATTGTGGTGTACAGCATCATCTTCTACGGTTTCAAAACCTGGCTGAAGGTGCGTAACAGTGACAAACGTACTGACAAAGAAACACCGTACGTTCCAATCCCGGAAGGCGGCGTGAAGATCTCTTCGCATCACTAACCGGTTGCCGGATGCGCTGCGCGTATCCGGCCTACAAAGTGTCTATCGTAGGCCGGATAAGGCGTTTTACGCCGCATCCGGCAAATCCCCGGCCCGGCTCTTCCGGGCTTTACGCATATCTGGAAGGCAAAATGTTTGGTAACTTAGGACAGGCAAAAAAATATCTCGGCCAGGCGGCGAAGATGTTGATTGGCATTCCAGACTACGACAACTACGTCGAGCATATGAAGACCAACCATCCCGACAAGCCGTACATGAGCTATGAAGAATTCTTCCGCGAACGCCAGAACGCGCGCTACGGCGGCGATGGTAAAGGCGGTATGCGCTGTTGTTAATGGAGAGAGCATGAACCCGATTGCAGTCACCCTACTCACCGGTTTTTTAGGCGCGGGCAAAACCACCCTGCTACGCCATATTCTTAACGAACAGCACGGCTATAAGATTGCCGTAATTGAAAACGAATTTGGCGAAGTCTCCGTCGATGATCAACTGATTGGCGACCGCGCCACGCAGATCAAAACGCTGACCAACGGCTGCATCTGCTGTTCCCGCTCCAACGAATTGGAAGATGCGCTGCTCGACCTGCTGGATAATCTCGACAAGGGCAATATTCAGTTCGACCGTCTGGTGATTGAATGCACCGGCATGGCCGATCCCGGCCCGATTATTCAGACCTTTTTCTCCCATGAGATTTTATGCCAACGTTACCTGCTGGACGGCGTGATTGCGCTGGTGGATGCGGTACATGCCGATGAGCAGATGAACCAGTTCACTATCGCCCAGTCACAGGTTGGCTACGCCGACCGTATTCTGCTGACCAAAACCGACGTCGCAGGCGAAGCAGAAAAACTGCGTGAACGTCTGGCGCGAATCAACGCCCGTGCACCGGTCTACACCGTCACTCACGGCGACATCGACCTGGGTCTGCTGTTCAACACCAACGGTTTTATGCTGGAAGAAAACGTTGTCAGCACCAAACCGCGTTTCCACTTTATCGCGGATAAACAAAACGATATTTCGTCGATTGTGGTGGAACTGGATTACCCGGTAGATATCAGCGAAGTTTCCCGGGTGATGGAAAACCTGCTGCTGGAATCGGCAGATAAGCTGCTGCGTTACAAAGGGATGCTATGGATTGACGGCGAACCTAACCGCCTGCTGTTCCAGGGCGTCCAGCGCCTCTACAGCGCCGACTGGGACCGCCCGTGGGGCGATGAAAAACCGCATAGCACGATGGTGTTTATTGGGATCCAGTTGCCGGAGGAAGAAATAAGGGCAGCGTTTGCGGGGTTGAGGAAGTAAGTTGGGATGATGGCCGCCACTTGGCGGCCTGAATTATTTTTTGTTCTGATCGCGCAGCATCGCTTCACGTAAAATTGCATTCAGGCGGGTTTGATAGCCTTTACCTGGCCGCTTCAGCCATTCCATCACATCAGCATCAATACGCACCGAAGCCTGGGTTTTCAATGGCCGATAAAACTTACCCCGTTCGGCGTTTGACCATTGCTCATCGCTGGAAGGAGGGATATCACTGTAATCAATATCCTCGTCGGATTTATTCGCCAGAGCCTTCAGTTCGGCCTCATGCTGCACATCGAGTGTAGAGGGTGTCCCTCGTTTATGTTTAACCATGCTCATAGCGACTCCTCTCTTTACGATCTGCTTTTCGTGCACTAATGATTCGAATAATTTCATTTCCGCTTTCGAAACGGATGGTATGCGCAACCAGAATAACTACGATGCCGTGTACCAGGCCGATAGTCTGCCAGCGATACTCACCGTTTCCTACGCGATCTTGCTGTGACAAATGTTGTGGATCATCAAACACTAACACCGCATCTTCAAAGCGGATGCCATGTTTCACCCGATTACTTTTGACCTTGTTTGCATCCCATTCAAACTCCATTGGCATAATTGCCATCCCTGATTGTATATACAAAAATGTATCTACAATTGTTCTGTAATTATAGCGTTGATGTTGGAAATAGCATCACGTTTTGGATAATCAACCATGAAATTGACAATGTGTGAGTTGGACTTGATTCATCCAATAGAATTTCTCGCCTGACGTGGCACACTAAGCACCTCGCTGTCGTTAAGGGATTACCGTGAAAAACTACAAAGTTATTACTCCGCTTTTTCCTACCTATGCGCAAGTTAAGGCTATGATGAAAGCCGTATCAGGCTATTCTCTGAAAGCGGTGCGCAATATGATTACCGCCATTCACGAGCAAACCGGTACGCCGCAAAAACCCGTTGACTGGTCAGAACCCGACCTGTGGATCAGCGAACGCTTAACGGGTGAAGATGCCGACATCGCCCGTCGTATTTGGGATACTGATAATCATATTCTGAACCCGCGCCACAGCTACGGCTGCTACTTATTCCTCAACTATCCTCAGTTTGAGCTGATGGAAAGCACGCCAGATGATACCTGGCAGCCCACCTCGCGCGGGGAAAAATTCCTGCAAGATGACGAAAAAACGCTGCGTTCACTGGACGATCAGGAAGGCATTCTGCAACTGCTTGAGCTGCTGGCTGGCCGCGAAATGTCGCGCCGCGCCGATTTATTGCCGGAATGGCAGGCCTTTTTGCATCAGCATTCGAAATTCGCTTCCGCCAGTTCGGTAAAAAGCACGCTCTACTCCCGTCTCTATAACCTTATCGACCGTGACATGGTTAACCGTGAAGGCATGAGCTATCGCATCACCGACACCGGGCGCGCCTGGCTTGGAAAAGCGTTGCCAGCACGAAAAAGCGATCCCCGTAAAGAGCTGCTGGAAGCAGTGAAACGCTACAACGAGCAGCAAAAAGAGCTGTTGCGCGAACAAATCAGCACGATGAACCCGTACAAGTTTGAGCAACTGGTCGGCCAATTACTGGAGGCAATGGGCTACGAACAGGTCGAAGTGACCAAAGCCTCAGGCGATAAAGGTGTGGACGTGATTGGTCAGGTGCAGGTCGGCATCACCACCATTACCGAAGTGGTGCAGGTCAAAAGAATGCAGAACACTATCACTCGCCCGTATATCGACCAGTTGCGCGGGGCGTTGCCTTACCACAAAGCCATTCGCGGTACGCTCATCACCACCGGGAAATTTGCGGCAAAATGTGCAGAAGCAGCACTCTTTCCGGGTGCCGCGCCCATTACGCTTATCGATGGCGATCGCTTACTGGAACTGTTAATCGAAAATAACGTCGGCATTCGCCGCAGCAATGCAGTGGAATTGCTGGATGTAGATTTGCAGTTGTTTGATGAGCTGGAGATGGATTAAAGGGCGAAATCTGCCGCCTCTACCATTACAATAGCGACCCAATTTATCTGAACAGAGTTCATCATGGCCAAAGCACCAACTAAAAAAGCCAAAGCAAAAAAAGGCTTTGAAGAAACATTATGGGATACCGCAAACCAGCTTCGCGGTAGCGTTGAATCCTCCGAATACAAGCACGTGGTGTTAAGCCTCGTGTTCCTGAAATTCATCAGCGATAAGTTTGAAGCACGCCGCAAAAAAATGATTGCCGATGGGCAAGCAGACTTCCTTGAGATGGAAGTGTTTTACCAGCAGGACAACATTTTCTACCTGCCGGAAGAGGCGCGCTGGTCGTTTATCAAACAAAATGCCAAACAGGACGATATTGCGGTTCGTATTGATACCGCCCTCTCGACCATTGAGAAACGTAACCCAACCCTGAAAGGCGCGCTGCCAGATAACTACTTCAGCCGCCAGAATCTGGAAACCAAAAAGCTGGCGTCACTGATTGATACCATCGACAACATCGAAACGCTGGCACACGAAACTGACGTTGAAACGTTATCGAAAGAAGACCTGGTCGGACGCGTTTACGAATACTTTCTCGGTAAGTTTGCCGCAACCGAAGGCAAAGGCGGTGGTGAGTTCTACACGCCCAAATGTGTGGTTACGCTGTTAACTGAAATGCTCGAACCCTTCCAGGGCAAAATTTATGACCCGTGCTGCGGCTCGGCGGGGATGTTCGTGCAGTCGGTGAAATTTGTCGAGAGCCACCAGGGTAAAAGCCGTGATATCGCGCTGTATGGTCAGGAACTGACAGCCACGACGTATAAACTGGCAAAAATGAACCTCGCTATTCGCGGTCTTTCAGCAAACCTTGGCGAACGCCCGGCAAACACTTTCTTTAACGACCAGCACCCGGATCTGAAAGCCGACTACATTCTGGCGAACCCGCCGTTCAACCTGAAAGACTGGCGTAATGAAGCCGAATTAACCGAAGATCCACGTTTTGCCGGTTATCGTATGCCGCCAACCGGTAACGCCAACTACGGCTGGATTTTGCATATGCTCTCCAAGCTGTCGGCTAACGGTACAGCAGGTTTTGTGCTGGCAAACGGTTCGATGAGTTCTAACACCAGCGGCGAAGGCGAGATCCGTGCACAGATGATCGAAAATGATCTGATCGACTGCATGATCGCTCTGCCAGGCCAGTTGTTTTACACCACACAGATCCCGGTGTGTTTATGGTTTATGACCAAATCGAAGGCTGCCGATCCGGCCAAAGGTTATCGTGATCGTCAGGGCGAGACGCTGTTTATTGATGCGCGTAACCTCGGCACTATGATTAGCCGCACAACTAAAGAGTTAACGACGGAAGATATTGCCACCATCGCCGATACCTACCATGCCTGGCGCAGTACGCCGGAAGAACTGGCTGCACGGATTGCGCGCGGTGACAGCAAGCTGGAAAAATATGAAGACCTGGCAGGCTTCTGCAAAGTTGCGACCCTGCAAGACATTAAAGATAACGACTACGTTCTGACACCGGGCCGCTATGTGGGTGCAGCCGAGCAGGAAGAAGACGGCGTAGCGTTCGAGACAAAAATGCGGGAGTTGTCGAAGACGTTGTTTGAGCAGATGAAGCAGGCGGAAGAACTGGATCGTGTGATTCGCCAGAATTTGGAGAGGTTAGGTTATGGGGAGTAAGTGGGAACGAATTACAGTAGCAGATGTATGCACTTCAATTGTTGATTGTGTGAATAAGACTGCGCCTGTTGTGGAATATCCAACTAATTATAAAATGATTCGGACACCTAATATTCGTTCAGGCAAAGTAACACTAGATGGCTGCCGTTTTGTAGAAAAAGAAGTTTATGAAACCTGGACAAGGCGCTCAAAGCCGCAGAAAGGAGACGTGTTACTTACTCGCGAAGCTCCCCTTGGAGAAGTTGGGATTATAACAACCGACGAGAATATTTTTTTGGGTCAAAGGATAATGCAATATAGAGCAGATAAAAATAAAATTGACCCGTATTTTTTATTGTATTCATTTTTATCACCAGATCTTCAGCAACAGTTCTCAATGCATGAAGGTTCCGGATCTGTTGTTAGTCATATAAGGGTTGGTGATTGCTCTAAATTCGAGATTAATCTTCCTCCGCTAGAAATACAAAAATCAATCGTAAAAACATTGAAATGCCTTGATGATCGTATTGAGATCAATACAAAAATCAGCCAAACCTTAGAACAAATGTCCCAAGCCCTGTTCAAATCCTGGTTTGTGGATTTTGATCCGGTGATTGATAACGCTCTGGATACGGGAAATCCAATCCCGGAAGCCCTGCAAACTCGCGCCGAATTACGTCAAAAAGTACGTAATAGTGCAGATTTCAAACCGCTTCCGGCGGAAATCCGCTCGCTTTTCCCAAGTGAATTTGAAGAAACGGAGTTGGGTTTAATTCCTAAAGGTTGGAAATTTTCAAATGTTAATAGCTTACTAAAAAATACAATTGGTGGTGACTGGGGGTGTGATTCCAGAGATGAAAAGCATACAATTCAAGCAGTGATAGTGCGCGGTACTGATATCCCTGAGTTAATTTCAGGGAGAATGAGTTCTGCTCCATGTAGATGGGTAGAACCCAAAAAACTTGAAAAAAGAAAAATTAATAATGGTGATATTATAATAGAAGTTTCAGGAGGAAGTCCAACGCAGTCAACTGGCCGTTCAATTTTCATGACTGAACAGATTATAAGCCGATTAGGGGGTATTATTGAACCTGCTAGTTTTTGTCGCAAGTTTGAGCCGTTATCTATAGAGATAGGGCTAATAATTAGTTTACACCTCAATAAAATATATAACGATGGAAAAATGTGGGAATACCAAAACCAAAGTACAGGAATCGCTAACTTCCAGACAAAATATTTTCTTGAGGCTGAACATATAGTTATGCCAGATGTTGAAATAATTAATACTTTTTATAATATCGTTATGCCTTGGATTGACAAGTCACATAATAATAATCAAATAGTCCTGAGCAACCTCCGCGACACCCTACTCCCAAAACTCATCTCCGGCGAGCTATCCCTGGAAGATCTTCCCGATCTCAGCACCGATACAGAAGCCGCGTAACGCATTTTGCCCCTGTAAAATCAGGGGCTTTCTGGTAAGGTTTTCTACTGATACGGGAATGCTTACCAGAAATTAGCCAGGGTTGGAGCGCGATATGAGTCTCTCTTTCAGTGAAGCAAAATTAGAACAAGCGATCATTGAACTGTTACAGGATCAGGGATATCAACACCTGATCGGCGATAATGTCCCACGTTCGAGTCTCGATCAGGTCATTATCGAAGACGATCTCCGTCATTATTTAGCGGCACGCTACCAGCCTGATGGCATTACTGAAGAAGAGATTCAGCGACTGATCAAACAGTTCACCACGCTTCCTGCTTCCGATCTTTATGAAAGCAACAAAACATTTTGTCGCTGGCTGGCAAATGGTTTTCTGTTCAAACGCGACGATCGGCAACAAAAAGATCTCTATATTGAATTGCTCGACACCCGGCATCTACCTGCCGCACTGCGCCAGATATTTGACGCCGAAGATGTCCCGTTGCAACAGGCGGCGGAACTCCCGCCTTCCTATATTAATCCGCCGCTTAACCGGATTAAGATTGTTAACCAGCTTAAAATCTCCGGTAAAGATAATCAGACTCGTATTCCTGACGGCATTCTCTATATCAACGGTCTGCCACTGGTCGTCTTTGAATTTAAAAGTGCGGTGCGCGAGCAGGATGCCAGTATTGGCGATGCCTGGAAGCAGCTCTGTAAACGCTATCGCCGGGATATTCCGCAACTGTTTATCTACAACGCGCTCTGCATTATTAGCGATGGCGTAAATAACCGGATGGGTAACCTGTTTGCGCCCTATGAATACTTTTACTCATGGCGCAAAGTTACCGGTAATGAAAACCGTGAACAGGACGGAATTCCGTCATTGCACTCAATGATTCAGGGGCTGTTTCATCCGGTACGTCTGCTGGATGTAATTAAAAACTTTATCTGCTTCCCGGATAAAGCCAAGCACGAAGCTAAAATTTGCTGCCGATATCCGCAGTACTATGCCGCCCGCAAACTCTATTACAGCATCAAGCAAGCGCGTAAACCTTTCGGTAGCGGTAAAGGCGGCACCTACTTTGGCGCAACGGGCTGTGGCAAAAGTTACACCATGCAATTTTTAACGCGTCTTTTGATGAAGAGCGTGGAGTTTGCCAGCCCGACCATTGTTTTGATCACCGACCGCACCGATCTGGACGATCAGCTTTCTGCGCAAATGTGCAACGCCAAAAATTACATTGGCGACGACACCATCGTTCCCGTTACCAGCCGTGAAGATCTGCGTAATCAGCTAGCGGGACGCAATAGTGGCGGTGTCTTCCTGACAACGATCCATAAATTCACCGAAGACACCGAACTCCTTTCTGAACGCAGCAATATCATTTGCATCTCGGACGAAGCACATCGTAGCCAGGTTAACCTCGACCAGAAAGTCATCGTCGATAAAGAAAGCGGAAAAGTGCGCAAAACTTATGGCTTTGCGAAATATCTGCACGATTCACTGCCAAACGCCACCTATGTTGGCTTTACCGGCACACCGATTGACGCGACGCTCGATGTCTTCGGTGAGGTGATCGACAGTTACACCATGACCGAATCCGTTCAGGATGAAATCACTGTGCGCATCGTATACGAAGGCCGTGCGGCTAAAGTGATCCTGGACTCCAGCAAACTGGAAGAAGTCGAAAAGTATTACGAAGAGTGCGCAAACGCAGGCACCAATGAGTGGCAAATCGACGAAAGCAAAAAAGCCACCGCAACCATGAATGCGGTTCTGGGTGATGAAGACCGGTTAAAAGCCCTCGCGGAAGATTTTGCTAAACATTATGAAAAACGCGTAGCCGAAGGTTCCACCGTAAAAGGTAAAGCCATGTTTGTTTGTGCCAGCCGTGAAATTGCCTGGGATTTCTACCGTCAGCTTAAAGCTATTCGCCCTGCCTGGTTTGAAGTGAAGCAAACCCCCGATGGCGTCGTCCTGACGGAACAGGAGCAGAAAGAGTTACCGCCTTCTGAAATGGTGAAGATGGTCATGACGCGCGGTAAAGATGACGACGAGGCGCTTTATGATTTACTGGGCACAAAAGAATATCGTAAAGAGCTGGATAAGCAGTTCAAAAACGCTAAATCGAATTTCAAAATTGCCATTGTTGTTGATATGTGGCTGACCGGTTTCGACGTCCCGGAACTGGATACTATCTATATTGATAAACCCTTACAAAAACATAACCTTATCCAGACCATTTCGCGCGTTAACCGTAAACTGGAAGGCAAAAGCAAAGGGTTAGTGGTGGACTACATCGGCATTAAGAGCCAGATGAACCAGGCATTGGCAATGTATTCCCGCATTGATGCCACCAACTTTGAAGATATTCAGCAATCGGTTATAGAAGTTAAAAACCATCTCGATTTGTTGGGGCAAGTCTTTTACGAATTTGACAGCCGGGATTATTTTAGTGGTGAACCACAAGCGCAATTATCCTGCCTCAACCGCGCAGCGGAATTTGTTCTGCGCACCCAGAAAGTTGAACGTCGTTTTATGGGACTGGTTAAACGCATGAAAGCCGCCTACGACGTCTGCTGTGGCAGCGAAGCACTATCACAGACAGAACGTGACTATATTCACTATTATCTTGCTGTTCGTTCAATTGTTTTCAAGCTGACGAAAGGTGACGCACCGGATGTCACCCAGATGAATGCACGCGTTCGTGAAATGATTGCAGAAGCGTTAAAAGCTGATGGCGTAGAAGAAATTTATTTTCTTGGCGACAAAAAAGCGGAATCTATCGATATTTTTGACGAAGATTATCTGGCACGAATTAACAAGATCAAACTTCCGGCAACGAAGATCCAGTTATTGCAAAAATTACTGGAGAAAGCGATCAGCGACTTCAAAAAAGTGAACCAGTTGCAAGGGATTAACTTCACCCGCCGCTTCCAGGCGATTATAGATCGTTATAATGAGCGACGAGAAGATGATGTACTCAACGGTGAAGAATTTGATACATTCAGCCAGGAAATGACCGATATTATCTATGATATTAAAACCGAAATGGGCACCTGGGCCGATTTAGGTATTGATATTGAAGAAAAAGCGTTTTACGACATTCTTGCCCATATGCGCGATAAATATCAGTTCACCTATGACGATGAAAAAATGCTGTCGCTGGCAAAAGAGATGAAAAGCGTGGTTGACAACACATCGAAATATCCTGACTGGAGTAAACGCGATGATATTAAAGCGAAACTAAAAGTTGAACTTATTCTGCTTCTACACAAGCATAAATTCCCGCCAGTAGCGAATGATGATGTTTATATGGGTGTGCTGGCACAGGCAGAGAATTTTAAAGAACATCATATGAGTGCTTTAAATTAATTATGAAGGCCGGATACACTTTGTTATCCGGCCATTCTGAATTAACGTTAGATTGAGCAAGGGCTGTATCGTCACGGGGAGAAATTACCGTCGGTGCGCAGCTTAAGTCAGGAGCACGGCGTCAGCATCAGTACCGTGCAGCAGGCGTATCAGACGCTGGAGACGATGAAGCTCATCACTCCGCAGCCACGTTCGGGCTATTTTGTTGCGCAACATAAAACCCAGCCACCAGCAGCTTTAATGTACCGTCCACGCAAATGGCGGCAGCAACGTTTGTGCTGGAAGGTCACTATCATCGCCATATCCGGCAGATGCGGCAGAACTATCAGCGCAATATGGCACTTTATACCTGCTGGATACGGGAATATTTTCCCTGCGAAATCTGTATTACACGCCCGAAAGGCGGATTTTTACTGTGGATAGAACTGCCTGAACAGGTCGATATGGTCTGCGTCGCGCGGCAACTGTGCCGCATGAAAATCCAGGTAGCGGCAGGCTCGATTTTCTCAGTTTCCGGCAAATACCGTAATTGTCTGCGCATCAACTGCGCTTTACCGCTCAGCGAAACTTATCGCGAAGCGCTGAAGCACATTGGCGAGGCCGTGTATCGGGCAATGGAATAAATACGAAATAGTAGCGAAGCGCTGGAATTTCCTCTCACGAATCGCCTGTAACTCGTTTTATCTCTGCTGGATCATCGCCACGTTCCAACCTGACTTAGGCAAAGTGCACTTTGTTCATGCCGGATGCGGCGTGAACGCCTTATTCAGCCTACAAATATCGTAAATTCAATAGATTGCAGATAAAATGTAAGTCTGATAAGCGTAGCGCATCAGGCAGTTTTTCGTATGCCATCAGTCTCTGATTAGTACTCGATCCATGGATCGCGCTTGCTTTCAGGCAAGGGCTGCTCTAATGCCTGCATTTGATCTGCCGAAAGTCCGGTGATTTTTTGTATCCATTCAGGATCTGCCCCATTCTGCAATAACAATCGGAGGAGGCGCTGTTCCCCTTCTTCTTTCCCTTTCTCCCTCCCCAACAGCCATCCATCATGATGAATTCGCTCTGCAATCGTCATTATTCGCTCCCTTTGTTGTGGCATTCGACGGGTAAGTTCGCTGATAAACTTCTTAAAACGCGCTTCATCACCAGTCAGTAAAATGTAATTTAACAGCGCAGTTATCTGGCTGTCATTAGCACACTCTGTAACCAGTAATACTACCAGTTGATCGATAAGCCCCATCAGATCGCGCTGGCGAATATGCTTTTGGATCAACTCCAACAGGGCGACTCTGCGATGCTGCACGATCTCGTCGTCCGGCACCACGGTGACATCCACCAGCGGGAACGCGGCGGAATAAAGTTTCCGTGCGGTAGCCGGGTCGGCAAATTCATCCAGCCAGCACAAAGACCAGGGATAAGGACTACGGCTACCGTGATAAAACAGCATAGGGATGACCAGCGGTAGCGGTTGGCGTTTATCATGCTCTATATGGCGCTGCATCACCGCCATGGAATATCGCATCAGACGAAAGGCCATATGAATATCCTCGCGGCTCTAATGTTCAATCATCACATAGATATAGCCATCACCTTCGCGGGTCTTTACCGACCACAGAATATCGGAGTGTAGCACCCGCAATTTTTCATCGACAAAGCGGGCTGATTCCAGTTTTAAGGTGTCGAGATCGCACAGTTCACGTAAATCTTTGGGTAAGTGGATCTCCATAAAATCCCGCGCGGCGTCAGGGTGGGAGAGAAAGGATTTAAATAATGCGTCATGCGGCGTGCTGGTCGTGAAGTTTGTCATGGCGAGCCATCACCTATAAAAGAGATGGCCTGACTTTAGCGATTAATAAACCGACTCTCACCCGGTAATTTCCCATTCCCCGAGGCGCTTTCCAGGCTATTTTGGTTCTCCTGCAAGCGATACATTTTTCTGGAAGGCATCTCGATTTTTGCGTGAATCTACCGCCAGGCTCTATCCTTACGATATGAATAAAATCATTGAACTCCGACGCGCCAAAATGCTGGCGCTCTCTTTGCTGCTCGTCGCCGCTGCGACCTTTGTTGTTACGCTTTTTCTACCCGCCAATTTTTGGGTGAGTGGTGTTAAGGCTATCGCAGAGGCGGCAATGGTCGGCGCGCTGGCAGACTGGTTTGCGGTGGTGGCGTTGTTTCGCCGCGTGCCGATTCCGATTATTTCTCGCCATACGGCGATTATTCCGCGAAATAAAGACCGGATTGGCGAAAATCTCGGCCAGTTCGTTCAGGAAAAATTTCTTGATACCCAATCGCTGGTCGCGCTGATTCGTCGTCATGAACCGGCATTATTGATTGGCAACTGGTTCAGCCAGCCGGAAAACGCCCGCCGTGTCGGTCAGCATCTGTTGCAGATCATGAGTGGTTTTCTCGAACTGACCGATGATGCACGTATTCAGCGTCTGCTTAAGCGCGCGGTGCATCGGGCGATTGATAAAGTGGATCTTTCCGGCACCAGTGCATTGATGCTGGAGAGCATGACCAAAAACGATCGTCATCAGGTGCTGCTCGATACGCTGATCGCACAGTTGATTGCCCTGCTCCAGCGTGATAAATCGCGCAAATTTATCGCCCAGCAGATTGTCCGCTGGCTGGAGAGTGAACACCCGCTAAAAGCCAAAATTTTGCCTACCGAATGGCTGGGTGAACATAGCGCAGAGTTGGTTTCTGACGCCGTGAATTCTTTGCTTGATGATATCAGCCGCGATCGCGCTCATCAGATCCGCCATGCGTTTGATCGCGCCACCTTTGCGTTGATCGATAAGCTAAAAAACGATCCCGAAATGGCGGCGCGCGCCGACAATATCAAAGCGTATCTGAAAGAAGATGAAGCCTTTAACCGCTATCTCAGTGAATTGTGGGGGGATTTACGGCAGTGGCTGAAAGCGGATATCAACAGCGAAGACTCTCGCGTGAAGGAGCGTATCGCGCGGGCAGGTCAGTGGTTTGGCGAGACGTTAATTGCCGATGACGCCTTGCGGGCGTCGTTAAATGGTCATCTCGAACAGGCCGCGCACCGCGTCGCGCCTGAGTTTTCGGCATTCCTGACGCGACACATTACTGACACGGTAAAAAGCTGGGACGCGCGCGATATGTCACGGCAAATCGAGTTAAACATCGGCAAAGATCTCCAGTTTATCCGCGTTAACGGCACGCTGGTTGGGGGTTGTATCGGGTTGATACTGTATCTTTTATCGCAAATCCCGACCTTGTTATCCATCGGCAATTTTTAGAGATCAATGAAAATACGCTAAGAGGCTAACCGCGAGAGAGATCAAATAAACCACACTAAAAACATGGTAATAATGTGGCCTCTTTTCATCATCTCCCGTGTTACGGGGAAGGAAAATCATGTCACTTGTCACCGATCTACCCGCCATTTTCGATCAGTTCTCCGAAGCTCGCCAAAAAGGCTTTCTCACCGTCATGGATCTCAAAGAGCGCGGCATTCCGCTGGTTGGCACCTACTGCACGTTTATGCCGCAGGAGATCCCAATGGCCGCCGGGGCGGTTGTTGTCTCGCTCTGTTCCACCTCTGATGAAACCATTGAAGAAGCGGAGAAAGATCTGCCGCGCAACCTCTGTCCGCTGATTAAAAGTAGCTACGGCTTCGGCAAAACTGATAAATGCCCTTACTTTTACTTTTCTGATCTGGTGGTCGGTGAAACTACCTGCGACGGCAAAAAGAAAATGTACGAGTACATGGCGGAGTTTAAACCCGTGCATGTGATGCAACTGCCGAACAGTGTGCAGGACGAGGCTTCGCGCGCGTTGTGGAAAGCTGAAATGCTGCGCTTGCAAAAGGTAGTGGAAGAACGTTTCGGACAAGAGATCACAGAAGACGCGTTGCGCGATGCCATTACACTGAAAAATCGCGAACGCCGTGCACTGGCGAACTTCTATCATCTGGGGCAGTTAAATCCCCCGGCGCTTAGCGGCAGCGACATTCTGAAAGTCGTTTACGGCGCAACCTTCCGTTTCGATAAAGACGCATTGATCAATGAACTGGATACAATGACCGCCCGCGTTCGTCAGCAATGGGAAGAAGGTCAGCGGCTGGAGCCGCGTCCACGCATTTTAATTACCGGCTGCCCAATTGGCGGCGCAGCAGAGAAAGTGGTTCGCGCGATTGAAGAGAACGGCGGCTGGGTGGTCGGTTATGAAAACTGCACGGGGGCAAAAGCGACTGAGCAATGTGTGGCGGAAACGGGCGATGTCTATGATGCGCTGGCCGACAAGTATCTGGCGATTGGCTGCTCCTGTGTTTCTCCGAATGATCAACGTCTGAAAATGCTCAGCCAGATGGTGGAGGAGTATCAGGTCGATGGCGTGGTAGACGTGATTTTGCAGGCGTGCCATACCTACGCGGTGGAATCGTTGGCGATTAAACGTCACGTGCGCCAGCAGCACAACATTCCTTATATCGCCATTGAAACGGACTACTCCACTTCGGATATCGGGCAGCTCAGTACCCGCGTCGCGGCCTTTATTGAGATGCTGTAAGAGGTGGCTGTGAGGTATTCGATAGGCATTGATTCCGGTTCTACCGCCACCAAAGGGATCTTACTGGCAGACGGCGTAATTATGCGCCGTTTCCTCGTTCCAACGCCATTTCGCCCGGCAATAGCAATTACAGAAGCCTGGGAAACTCTGCGCGAAGGGTTAGAGACAACGCCGTTTCTGACGCTCACCGGTTACGGGCGGCAACTGGTGGATTTTGCCGATAAACAGGTGACGGAAATCTCCTGCCACGGGCTGGGAGCGCGATTTCTTGCGCCAGCAACGCGCGCGGTGATCGACATCGGCGGCCAGGACAGCAAAGTGATTCAACTTGATGGTGACGGTAATCTGTGTGACTTCCTGATGAATGACAAATGTGCGGCAGGAACCGGACGTTTTCTGGAAGTGATTTCGCGTACGCTGGGCACCAGCATCGAGGAACTCGACTGTATTACCGAAAATGTGCCACCGCACGCCATCAGCAGTATGTGTACGGTGTTTGCCGAATCAGAAGTGATCAGTCTGCGTTCTGCCGGGGTAGCGCCGGAAGCGATTCTCGCCGGAGTGATTAACGCTATGGCGCGCCGCAGCGCCAATTTCATTGCTCGTCTCTCCTGTGAAGCGCCGATTCTGTTTACTGGCGGTGTCAGCCATTGCCAGGTCTTTTCCCGGATGCTGGAAACTCACCTGGGAATGCCAGTACATACCCATCCTGATGCACAATTCGCTGGCGCAATTGGCGCAGCGGTGATTGGTCAGCGGCAGAGAAAACGCACATGAAAGAGTATCTTTTTTTATTTCACTCAACGGTCGGCGTCGTGCAAACGCGCAAGGCGTTGCAAGCAGCGGGCATGGCTTTTCGCGTCTCGGATATTCCCCGTGAGTTACGTGGAGGCTGTGGGCTATGCATCTGGTTGAGGTGTCCTGCTGGTGAGGAAACACAATGGGTTATCCCAGGTCAAACAGAGTCAATTTATTATCAGCAGGATGGGAGCTGGCTGTGTATTGCAGATTACGATTCAACTCCGCGTTAAGGATTCATTAAGATCGCTACGTATACTTCTCGATATCTTATTGATTTGCCTTAAAGGGAATGCCATGACAAAAAGTTTTTCGTTACATAAACGCATCACGGGTATTGCTATTCTTTTTGCCATCGTAGTCGTGAGTTTTTTCTTTGTGCAATCTTGCGCCCGTAAAAGCAATCATGCGACATCATTTCAGAATTACCACGCCACCATTGACGGCAAAGAAATTGAAGGTGTAACGAATAATATCTCCTCGCTGACCTGGTCGGCACAGAGCAATACCCTGTTTAGCACTATCAACAAGCCCGCGGCAATTGTTGAAATGACCACCAATGGCGACTTGATCCGCACTATTCCTCTGGATTTTGTGAAAGATCTCGAGACGATCGAATACATTGGCGATAATCAGTTTGTCATTAGCGATGAGCGCGATTATGCCATTTATGTCATTTCTCTTAATGAAAACTCAGAGGTGAAAATCCTCAAAAAAATAAAAATCCCGCTGCAGGAAACGCCGACCAATAGTGGTTTTGAAGGACTGGCTTATTCTCGCCAGGACCACACTTTTTGGTTTTTTAAAGAGAAAAACCCGATTGAGATCTATAAAGTTACCGGACTATTACGTAGTGACGAGTTGCACATTAGCAAGGATAAATCATTACAACGGCAATTTACTTTAGACGACGTGTCTGGCGCGGAATTTAACCCACAAAAAAATACACTTCTGGTGCTGTCTCATGAGTCTCGCGCACTCCAGGAAGTCACCCAAACAGGCGAGGTCATCGGTGAGATGTCGCTTACCAAAGGTAGCCGGGGTTTGTCACATAACATCAAACAGGCCGAAGGGATAGCGATGGACGCCACTGGCAATATCTATATCGTTGGCGAACCCAATCTTTTTTATCGCTTTACCCCTACATCATCACATTAACAGGCTGGCATGTTTTCCTTTTTTGTTATTAACTTGTTAACAACAAAAAAATACAAATAAGGTAAAACATGTCCCCTTCATTGCATCCCGTAGAACGCTTCTCTTTCAGCACCGCGTTTTTTGGGATGCTGGTTCTGACCTTAGGGATGGGGTTAGGCCGCTTTCTGTATACGCCAATGCTACCTGTCATGCTGGCGGAAGGAACGTTTTCATTTAGCGAACTGTCGTGGATTGCCAGCGGCAACTACGCAGGGTATCTGGCAGGCAGCATGCTGTTTTCATTCGGCGCGTTTCATCTGCCGTCGCGTCTGCGCCCGTTTTTATTGGCTTGCGCCCTGGCAACCGGATTATTGATCCTCGCGATGGCATGGTTGCCAACTTTTGTTCTGGTGTTGTTGATTCGCTTTCTGGCGGGCGTCGCCAGCGCCGGAATGCTGATATTCGGCTCGACGCTGATTATGCAACATACCCGCCATCCCTTTGTGCTTGCGGCGCTGTTTTCTGGCGTTGGCGTCGGTATCGCGCTGGGCAATGAATATGTGCTGGCGGGACTGCATTTTACCCTCTCCTCGCAAACATTGTGGCAAGGAGCCGGAGCGCTTTCTGCCATTATATTGATTGTTCTGGCACTATTGATCCCGTCGAAAAAACACCTCATCGCGCCTGCGCCGTTGGCAAAAAACGATCAACAGATGATGAGTTGGTGGTTGCTGGCGATTCTGTATGGTCTGGCAGGTTTTGGTTATATCATCGTCGCCACTTACCTGCCGCTGATGGCGAAAGATGCAGGCTCGCCATTGTTAACCGCCCATCTCTGGACGCTGGTTGGCTTGTCGATTGTCCCGGGTTGCTTTAGCTGGCTGTGGGCGGCAAAACGCTGGGGAGCGTTACCTTGCCTGACAGCGAACTTACTGGTGCAGGCGATCTGCGTACTGTTAACCCTCGCCAGCAGCTCGCCTTTATTACTCATCATCAGTAGTGTTGGGTTTGGCGGCACCTTTATGGGCACCACCTCGCTGGTGATGACCATCGCCCGCCAGCTTAGTGTGCCGGGAAACCTCAACCTGTTAGGCTTTGTGACGCTTATTTACGGCATTGGGCAAATTCTTGGCCCGGCGCTGACCAGTTTGCTCGGCAACGGAACATCGGCTCTCGCCAGTGCCACTCTCTGTGGCGCAGCGGCGTTGTTTATTGCGGCGCTGATCTGCACAGTGCAATTGTTTAAGCTGCAAGTGGTGACTTCATAAGGGCTGTTTCCCTTGCCAGTCAAGAAACTCAACCGCAACGGTTGATGTCAGCCAGACCCCGTTTTCCGCTTGCCAGAAAGGTATTCCTCGTTTCGCCATTTCCTGTGCTTTGACGGTTAAGATAACCGGCGCTCCGTGTCTTTCTCCTACTTTGCGAGCTGTCGCTTCATCAGCAGAGAGATGCACATAGTGACGCTCCCCTGCAATTAATCCCTGACTTTTTATCGCCTCAAGGAAACGACTTGCCGTACCGTGGTAGAGAAATTGTGGCGGTGTTTTTTCGGTGAAAGCAATAGCGACCTGCGAAGTCGAATGCCCCTGAACAGCACGAATACACCTACCATCACTGGAATAACTAAAGCGCTTCTTATCACTGGTGGCGACCACGGAATCCAGTAATGCACGCGTTAACCGCTTGCCCGCTTTTTGTGCACAGAGTATGAGCTTATCGATATTCGCCCACCCTTCACGATCCAGCACGATGCCAATCGCCTCTGGTTTATGTCGGAGGACAAAACTTAAAAACTTACTCGTATCCGCCAGATCTTTTTCACTGTACTTTGCCATTTTGCATTCATCCTTGTATTTTCTGCCTTTACTTACTCATCGTTATTGTCACTGTGTTTATGAATTTTCTGCAACTCAATCCTATTTTTCCACTCTGCAAAAAACACGTAGCAACACACGGTCACAAAAACGTTGTGGGAATGCCCGGTGAAGCGGCAACTGTCTTTTAGCCACGTTGATGAGTATGGACGACGCGGTCGGCGTTGCTGCCAGCCAGGCGACCGCGGGCGCATTAACCGCTCATGATGTCACCGTTTTACTGCTCGCGATGTATTTAATGGGCAACCCGGTGCAAAATGTCGGTCGCTGCCTGGAGACAGCCGAAGTGAATGCCAAATATTACCCGCATATCATTACGGTCTGCGTGATTAACGCATTGCTGTCGATTTGGGTTATGCAGCTTATTGTTTAACAAGGAGTTACCATGATTGATTATTCCGCAGCCGGTTTTACCCTGTTGCAGGGAGCGCATTTGTATGCGCCGGAGGATCGGGGTATTTGCGATGTGTTAATCGCTAACGGCAAGATTATCGCCGTTGCCAGCAATATCCCTTCTGACATCGTACCGGACTGCACGGTTGTCGATCTCAGCGGGCAGATCCTCTGTCCGGGTTTTATTGATCAACACGTCCATTTGATTGGCGGCGGCGGTGAAGCTGGCCCCACAACACGCACGCCGGAAGTAGCATTAAGCCGCCTGACGGAAGCGGGCGTCACGTCGGTAGTTGGCCTGCTGGGCACTGACTCTATCTCTCGCCATCCGGAATCCCTACTCGCCAAGACCCGAGCACTCAATGAAGAAGGCATCAGCGCCTGGATGCTGACCGGTGCTTATCATGTACCTTCCCGCACCATTACGGGTTCTGTGGAAAAGGATGTGGCGATTATCGATCGCGTGATTGGCGTGAAATGTGCCATCTCTGATCACCGCTCCGCCGCGCCGGATGTTTACCATCTGGCCAATATGGCAGCAGAATCCCGCGTTGGTGGCTTGCTCGGCGGTAAGCCTGGCGTCACCGTGTTCCACATGGGCGACAGCAAAAAGGCGTTACAGCCCATCTATGACCTCCTGGAAAACTGCGATGTGCCAATCAGTAAGTTGCTGCCGACGCATGTTAACCGCAACGTGCCTTTGTTTGAGCAGGCGCTGGAGTTCGCGCGCCAGGGTGGCACCATCGACATTACCAGCAGCATTGACGAACCGGTCGCCCCTGCCGAAGGTATTGCCCGCGCCGTTCAGGCGGGTATTCCGCTGGCACGCGTCACCCTTAGCTCCGACGGCAACGGCAGCCAACCCTTCTTCGACGACGAAGGGAATTTAACCCATATCGGCGTTGCGGGTTTTGAGACGTTGCTGGAAACCGTACAGGTGCTGGTTAAAGACTACGGTTTCAGTATCAGCGATGCCCTGCGCCCGCTCACCAGTAGCGTAGCCGGTTTCCTTAACCTGACCGGGAAAGGTGAAATCCTGCCAGGTAATGACGCGGATTTGCTGGTATTGACACCGAAGCTGCGCATTGCGCAGGTATACGCTCGCGGCAAACTGATGGTCAAAGACGGCAAGGCGTGTGTGAAAGGAACGTTTGAAACTGCATAAGCGGTTGTCAGCCGCCCGAATAGACGTAGAATGCCCGCACGGGTGGCTGACTGAGTAAAACGCAGGAGATTGTATTTAGCTGACTTTCCCCAACATCGCACTGCACCAACCGCCATGCTGCCAGATCAATTCCAATGTTAGCGGTTCATCGTCGTGGTACAGCATCATCTCCAGACTGATTGCCAGATCGTGGCAATATACTTCTTTCAGACTCACCTGCAATGCTGCAATACGTGGTTCATGAAATAAAAGAGCGGAACGCAACTGGCGGCAATACCAACTCTGGAGACGTTTGTCGCACTTATTATGCCCTTGCCACTCAGGCATGCCAGAAACAAGTAATGTTGGTAGCGGTGAATGAGGAGAATTAAAAAGTTGAAAGAGATCCTGGCATACGGAATCACGCAGCAATGATGTATTGCTTCCTGTTTTTTCAGGTAATACGGTCTGAAGTAATTGGCGCATCATTTTGCGCACTCCTGACGTTTAGCGGCATCGATATCTTGCCCTGACGGCAGGATACCACTGAGTTGATGCTCATTTTCCATAGTCATTCCTTTTTGCTCATTACGTCCGTGACTGATACAGGCCTAATTCTTGCCCGCGAAGTATAAGACCCTGAACAGAAATGAAGATCCACTTACTTTTTATTTAAAAAGATATAATTTGATAAAAATCACTAAATCAGATAGAAACAAATCAATATATTTTGATTATTCCGAATGATTACTCAGATTTAAATAGAGATATAATATTTATAAAAGATATGTAATAAGTAATTATTAAATTATTCATAGTTTATTATTAATAATATATGTTATTACATGGCTACAAGACCCGGTGCAAAGCAGCTCAACTTTGCACCAGAAATAAGGGTTCAGGCGTCAACTTTATCCAATGGCCAGGAGTCAAAGAGATAACCATCAAAATAGATATCATCGACGTTGGAAAATTCCAGCAAACGCTGTTTCACATTTTCCAGATGCTGCCACATTGCCAGCTTCGCCGCACGGGCGTCTTTTTTGATTAACGCCGCGAGGATCTGTTTGTGATCGCCCAGCCACTCTTTGCGGTATAAGCTGTCATCCAGATGGCTGTGCAACTGGATCCACATCGGATTGTTTTCCCGCCACTGCCAGGACTGACGGAACAACTCCACCAGCATACTGTTATGGGTTGCTTCGGCAATGGCGAGGTGAAACTGCATGTCACCGCTTTCGCTGCTGCCCGGCGCACTGGAAGCCAGTTCGCGTTCTTCAAGCTGCAATGCCTGGCGCATTTTCACAATGTCTTCCCGTGTTGCCTGCAAGGCGGCAAACTCGGCTATGTTGCTCTCCAGCAACTGGCGCGCCTGTAACAGCTCAAAAGGACCAGCGTCGTTGCAGGCGTTAACATCTGCGCTGTCCGCACTCTTACTGGTGGAACTGTCAAGAACATAGATACCGGCACCACGGCGTACTTCTACCAGCCCTTTGATCTCCAGCATGATCAATGCTTCACGTACCACAGTACGCGTGACGTCGAGCATTTCTGCGATCTCACGCTCCGGCGGCAGCCGTTCGCCAGGATTGTACGGCGTCTTAATGATCAGATCGCGGATCATTGCCCCGACTTCCTGGTAAGGTCTTTGCGCAGAGGTGGCAGATTTCATGGTGTTGTGTCCGTTAGGTGCGGTTAATCAAATTTTTGCCGGATGCGGCGTGAACGCCTTATCCGGCCTACAACGGGCAATTTTACGGCACCCGTTAATCTCAAACTATACCATTTGCACTGGAAGTTGGCACGTACAGGTGGGCAAAAAAACGAAAACTGGTCAACCAAATATAAATTTGATTGACCAGTCAGTCTGTAGGGTAATCAGTCAGTTACAGAGCAGCCACGCACTCACGCGCACCACGTTCGCACAGTTGCTGATATGCAGTCGTCACCGCGCCAACAAAGTCCGCGTTCTGCGGCAGATCATCGGCAAAAATACCGCTCAGACCCAGCAGAGCTTTCACACGTTCCGCCCCCTGATATTGCGCGTTGATCTTCTGGAACTCCGCCAGCATCGGGTCGACCACGTCGATGGCGTTGCCTTGCTCATCAACCCCTTGGGTGTAACGCATCCAGCCCGCGACACCGAGTGCCAGATGACGCCAGCTACCGCCGTTTTGCAAATGCAAGCGAACAGGATCCAGCAGACGCTGCGGCAACTTCTGGCTGCCGTCCATCGCAATCTGCCAGGTGCGATGACGCAGAGACGGGTTGCTGAAACGCTCGATCAGCAGCGTCGCATACGCGTTCAGGTCTGTACCTTCCGGCATCGACAGCGTCGGCGCTTGTTCCTGCATCATCAGAGCAAAGGCCGCTTTGCGATAATCCGCGTTGGTCATGGTATCAGCGATGGTTTCATAACCACCGAGGTAACCGAGGTACGCCAGGAAAGAGTGACTGCCGTTAAGCATACGCAGTTTCATCATTTCGAACGGAACAACGTCCGCAACGAACTGTGCGCCGACTTTATCCCAGTCCGGGCGACCATTGACGAAGTTATCTTCAATCACCCACTGACGGAACGGCTCGCAGGCAATGGCACACGGATCGTAAACGCCCAACTGGTCAGCAATTTCCTGCAATGTTTCAGGAGTAGCCGCCGGAACAATGCGGTCAACCATTGTGCACGGGAAAGTCACGTTCTCTTCAATCCATGCCGCCAGTTGCGGATCACGAGCCTGAGCCAGTCCCAGTACTGCGACTTTCGCCACATGACCGTTCTCACGCACGTTGTCGCAAGACATCACCGTAAAAGCTTTCAGCCCTTTTTCACGACGCAGACGCAGGGCTTCTACGATGTAACCAATTGCAGACTTCGGCGCGGTCGGGTTTTCCAGATCGTGCTTAATCAGCGGGTTATTGAGATCCAACTGACCGCTTGCCGCGTCGGCACAGTAGCCTTTTTCCGTGACAGTCAGGGAAACAATTGCCGTCTGCGGACGCGCCATCGCGTTCAGAATGCCTTCGCAACCGTCGATTTCAGGGTGCAGCGCTTCTTTCATCGAACCGATAATTTTCAGCTCGGTGCTTTCTGCGCCTTTTTCCGCCACGGTATACAACAGTTGCTGTTTTTTCAGGTTTTCGATCAGCACGCGGTCGTTACCTGGCATCAGGTTAACTTCGCAGATCCCCCAGTCGCTGTCGGTGCTTTCCAGCAAATGGTGGGTATACAGCGCCTGGTGCGCGCGGTGGAACGCCCCGCAACCGAGATGCACAATGCGTGATTCCAGACGAGAATGATCCCATGACGGGCGGGCAACCGGCAGATTGCTGTCAACAATAGTAGTCATCGTAAACTCCAGAATCCGTCTTCAGAGAGTGACGGCAAGGAAGAAGGAACCGGCACGGCGCGAAGCCATGCCGGTGAGTATTAACGGCTAAAGAAAGCGCGTTGGATCGCCAGTTCGACACCGCGAACTTCGGCCAGGCCTTTCAGACGACCAATAGCGGAGTAACCAGGGTTGGTTTTCTTCTTCAGGTCATCCAGCATCTGGTGACCGTGGTCCGGACGCATCGGGATCAGGTCTTCTTTGCCTTCCGCTTTACGACGGTGCTCTTCTTCAACGATCGCTTTCACCACTTCGTACATATCAACGTCACCGTTCAGGTGCGCCGCTTCGTGGAAGGTTTTCGGGTTTTCTTCACGCATGGTGGAACGCAGATGGGTGAAGTAAATACGCGGACCGAACTGCTTGATCATATCAACCAGATCGTTGTCAGCACGCACGCCGTAAGAACCGGTACACATGGTGAAACCGTTCGCCATGCTGTTTACGGTGTCAACCATCCACTGCATATCTTCAATGGTGGAAACGATGCGCGGCAGGCCGAGGATCGGGCGCGGCGGATCGTCCGGGTGAACAGCCATGCGCACGCCAACTTCTTCCGCAACCGGAATGATCGCCTTCAGGAAGACAGCAAAGTTTTCGCGCAGTTTGGCTTTGTCGATATCTTTGTACAGTTCCAGGTGCTTACGGAACTGATCGAGGGTGTAGCCTTCTTCCGCGCCCGGCAGACCCGCAATGATGTTACGAGTCAGACGCGCTTTGTCTTCATCGCTCATGGTGGCGAAGCGTTCTGCTGCCTGAGCAATTTCTTCTTCGGTGTAATCCGCTTCTGCGCCTGGACGTTTCAGGATGTGCATTTCGAATGCAGCAAATTCGATCTGGTCGAAGCGCAGTGCTTTGGAGCCGTCCGGTAGCACATATTCGAGGTCAGTACGGGTCCAGTCGAGAACCGGCATGAAGTTGTAGCACACGGTGCGAATGCCGCACTGCGCCAGGTTGCGCAGGGTCTGCTGATAGTTAGCAATCCACTGCTCATAGTTGCCAGTGTGAGTTTTGATATCTTCGTGAATTGGCACGCTTTCCACGACAGACCACACCAGGCCCGCGTCTTCAATGATAGCCTTGCGTTTGAGGATTTCTTCAACGGACCATACTTCGCCGTTCGGGATATGGTGCAGCGCGGTAACCACGCCAGTTGCGCCCGCCTGACGGACATCTGCTAAAGAAACCGGATCGTTAGGGCCGTACCAGCGCCAGGTCTGTTCCATGATATTTCCTCTTTCACATAGCGGGTTCCACAGCGAAGAGACGCGGAACCCCGGAGTTGTTTAGGTATCCGGATGAACAACCAGACCGCAGCCGTGGCGTTGCATCGGATGAGATGGCGTATAAGTTCTACCTTTTGGTAAGACATGTCAACCCGAATTCTAAAATTGGTTAACCACATCACAAGAAATCCACTCTCACACAGGTTGATGCAAATTACAGCAAAGGGTATTCAGCGGTTATTGATCGGGGGATGTGATATTCATCGCAACAATGGTTGACCAATTTGCATAACATGTCGCCCAAAATAGCAATGGTTCAACCAGGTAAGGTAAAACGTTATGCATGTGCTTAACATTCTTTGGGTGGTATTCGGCATCGGCCTGATGCTGGTACTGAATTTGAAGTTCAAGATCAACTCGATGGTGGCTTTGCTGGTGGCAGCGTTGTCCGTTGGGATGCTGGCGGGTATGGATCTGATGTCGCTGCTGCACACCATGAAAGCGGGCTTTGGCAACACGCTGGGGGAACTGGCGATCATCGTGGTGTTCGGTGCGGTCATCGGTAAGCTGATGGTTGACTCTGGTGCGGCTCACCAGATAGCGCACACGCTGCTGGCGCGTCTCGGCCTGCGCTATGTTCAGATATCGGTGATCATCATCGGCCTGATTTTCGGTCTGGCGATGTTCTATGAAGTGGCCTTTATCATGCTGGCACCGCTGGTGATCGTGATTGCCGCCGAAGCTAAAATTCCCTTCCTGAAACTGGCTATCCCGGCAGTAGCGGCTGCAACCACCGCACATTCACTGTTCCCACCGCAGCCGGGTCCGGTGGCGCTGGTCAATGCTTACGGCGCAGATATGGGGATGGTTTACATCTATGGCGTGCTGGTGACTATTCCCAGCGTTATCTGTGCGGGGCTGATCCTGCCGAAGTTTCTCGGTAATCTTGAGCGCCCAACGCCGTCATTCCTGAAAGCGGATCAACCGGTAGATATGAATAACCTGCCCTCTTTCGGCATTTCCATTCTTGTGCCGTTGATCCCGGCGATCATTATGATCTCCACCACCATCGCTAATATTTGGTTAGTAAAAGACACACCGGCATGGGAAGTGGTTAACTTTATTGGTTCCTCCCCAATTGCGATGTTTATCGCGATGGTGGTTGCGTTCGTACTCTTTGGCACCGCACGCGGCCACGACATGCAGTGGGTGATGAACGCCTTTGAAAGCGCGGTAAAAAGTATTGCGATGGTGATTCTGATCATCGGTGCAGGCGGCGTGCTGAAGCAAACCATTATCGACACAGGCATTGGTGACACCATCGGCATGCTGATGTCGCACGGCAACATTTCTCCATACATCATGGCGTGGCTGATCACCGTGCTGATTCGTCTGGCGACTGGTCAGGGTGTCGTTTCAGCGATGACCGCCGCCGGGATTATCAGTGCCGCAATTCTTGATCCGGCAACCGGTCAATTGGTTGGTGTAAATCCGGCGCTGCTGGTTCTGGCAACTGCCGCGGGTTCCAACACCCTCACCCACATTAACGATGCCTCTTTCTGGCTGTTCAAAGGTTATTTTGATCTGTCAGTAAAAGACACCCTGAAAACCTGGGGTCTGCTGGAGCTGGTCAACTCCGTGGTTGGGCTGATTATTGTGTTGATTATCAGTATGGTGGCGTAAAGGAATATCAGAGCCTGCCATTGGCAGGCTCAGTTCGGATGGTTGGCAACGTGCGCCTTGTTTATGCCAGATGCGGCGCTGGCGCGTCTTATCTGGCCTACAAAAAGCTAACATACAGGTTTTGTAAGCCTGATAGCCATCAGGCAAATATTGCGTACTCGCATTGGCAACCCCTGTGATTTCTTTATTGATAAACAAAAGTCACACCAATAATTGACTGCACATTACCTGCAGTCACCTGCCCTCCAGTACGTGCGTAATTTGCCGTTAACCCAAGACTTACCGCTGAAGTCCCTACTGCCCCTAATGACACAGTGCTATTCGCTGGAATAATCGTACCGTTGCGCGTCAACTGCACGCCGACGCCCTGTGCTGGCGAAAACGACGCCGTGTTGGTGAAAATCGAGTTGTCCGCATCTGCGGTTGTACCTGAAAGGTAATACCCCAGGTTTTGGCTTTTCGCACAATAAACAGTAAGAGGAATCGGCACCGAGCCGGGGTAGTCCGGCAGAGTGACGGTGACATCTCGCGCAGAAACATCACAACCACCGGTAGGCACCACCACATCGTTATTGGCATAAATATTCCAGACAAACTGGAAATCATCGCCGTTATAGTTGTTGGTCTGGCGCAAAATGAGCACGGCTATTAATGAACCAGCCTTAATCGCCACTCCGCCCGCACTGCTGACAGGCGTCAGATAAAGCGCCACTGGCCAGGGCTTATCCGTTCTCGAATTATAAACAACGCGTGGCGTTTCGCTGGTGGTAGGAAAAGGATAGCTACTGCCATTATATTTTACGGTTCCGGAAAAATTAGATAACACGCCGCCATAAGCTGAACCTCGTTGCAGTGTTACATAGTCTGTAATGGTTTCCGGGTAATCGTTATGGCAAAAGATCTGCGTCGAAAGATCCACAACCAGGTTTTGCCCCACATTCACTGCGGGCGCAAGGTTAACATAGACATTGGCGCTGCCGCCGCCAATAGGAATAGCCGTACCATTAGCGGTTTTACAGGCGAATGACCAGGCATTTACCGACCAGCCCATCAGCAGTACAGCAAACAAGGTAATAACGCGTTTCATTACAATCATCTCTTCGGGTTAGCTGTAGGTATAGGTGATGCTAATCACTGCCTGAATGGTTCCCTGGGTGGCACCACCATTTACCGTCAATGCTCTGACCTGCAACGGAAAGTGCGCAGATTGAGAGGAATCATCCACCTGAACAGTTTTGGTTGCGCCGGTGTTCAATGTGTTGCCGTTGTCATCCTGTAGCTCTAACTGGATGTTTTGCGCGGTTCCCTGGTTTTTATAATATCCGGTGCTGTCAGCCGCCCCGCTGAAACTGGCGGTGACTCTGGACGTTCCCACCGGACAATTCGTCAACTCAAGCGCAACATCATGCCAGGACGATGCCGCTCCGGCAGACATCAGGCTGAAAGAATAAAGATCGCCGAGATCAACCGTGGCATTGGTGGTGGAAACTGTGCACGGTTTGGCGACGACCTTACCATTCACCGTAATGGTGACATCGGCTGCCCGTACCGTCGCGCTTGCGAGCGCCAACATTGCCGCCAATAAATACCCACGTTTGCGCCATTTCATGAGCATCTCCAGTTACTGATATTCAAGAGTGAAGGTTGCCGTGGCATTGATATGCCCCGCAGTGACAGGCACCTGTGTCGCCATTAGCCGGGCGTAAAAATTCAGCGTATTTGGTTTACCCGGCGTCAGGGTCGTCCACGAAATCGCGGACGATGGGGCATTAAGTGGTATCTGATTTTGTTGCTCATTCAGAAGCTGTATTCCCAGTCCCGCAGCCGCTGACACAGTCTTTTCAAGTGCAAGCAGGTTGGAATTATGACTATCTGCAACACCGGTAAATCCGATCTTTACAGCAGAGACGGCATTACCACAGGGTGACAGCAAAATACGAAAAGGAACGACCGGAGTCGTCGCCCCAATGTTGTTAAATTGCTTCGCCGCATTTTCCAGCAAATCAACGGTAAAATTGGTTGATTCAACTGCCACACTACAGCCGTTATCCCTGACATAGCCGCGGATAGTAATCGTGCTATCCGCAGCCAAAGCGTGACTGACAACCAGCCACAAAAAAGCGCACAGAAGATAAAAAGGTTTGCTTTTCATCACGCCCCCTTAACGACATTCAACTGATAGCTGGGTTAATAACTGCTGCTGACTCTCAGGTGGCAGTTTGTAATCTGCGACACAGTGAGCATTCTCCCCTTCTCCCCATTTCACCTGAACTTTTCCCGCTAAAGGCATCCCGCTGAGGTAAACCTGGCCATTATCCGCAACAATGCCGCTACTCTGGCTACTCTCTGATGTGACCATCGCACCAAACGGCAGCGGCTTATTATTGTGGGTCAGCGTCATGAGCAGTTTTATCCCAACGCGCGCTTTAAACTCTGCTCGCACGATTGCCCCACGGGTGGGAACAACGTTAGCGACCGCGTTATCTAAATCGACGTTATCAGCCAGGGTATTGGTATCCAGTGCCACTCTATTTTCCCGATATTCAGTGGCATAAGGCAGCACGGCATAACCGCGCCAGTCGGTACGAACACCTGTCTGGTTTTCGACTTTTACATCTTTTGCTCCAGGCGCTTTAATCAGCACAACCGTATCGTTTAACGGCTGCCCCAGCGTTACGCCATTGGCATGGGCCAATACCCCACCGCTGACTCCGTAATAGACCTGCTTAATATCATCGCTATGGCTGTAACCTATGTTGGCATTGCCATAACCGCCGCGATAATTCAGCGCTGCGTAGCCTGTACTTCCGCTATTCCCATCGCCACCTCCGGCATATCCGGTTTGTACGCTGTAGCTTAGGTTGTTGTCTTCCAGCAACGTACCGTATACACCGGCCAGGTTGGTCATCCGACCATTGAGATCGTGTGACATGCTGTAGCTGGCACTGGCATGTCGCCACTGAGATTTACTGTCAGAACGCAGCCAGTGGCTGAAAGGAATATTGACGTTAAGAGCCAACATCTGATCTCGTCCTTTTTGCCAGGCGTTTTTCGTCAGGCTATAGCTGAGCGTCCAGTTGATATCCTCGAATGCGGTATTTAATCCGGCCTGGAATTGCTCATCGACATTACTCGTTCCCCAATAAGTCTGATGGCTACCACTCAAATAAAGTGTTGATGTGCGCCCAACTTGCTGAGTGACAGTAAGTTGTAGTTTTCCGCGTTTGTTATAAGCGAGGTTGTAATAGTCGGTGAATTTCGGCTTAACCTGAATAACACCATCCTGCGTTTCAATGTTGTAGCCATTCATTCGGCGGTATGTTGTATCAGCGAAATTGAAATATCCGCTGGTCGAATAGCGGTAACCCACTAACTGAATATTCGTGCCTGACTCATTGAGCGATTTGTTATAAAGAAAACGCACTGATTGTCCGTCATGCTGACTTTCATCGGGAAGTGTGGCATTAGCCTGCGTCATATCCACGGACAGAGCCCCCAATGTCCCCATGTTTTTCCCGACACCGAAATTAAAAGCACGATAACGATCCGCCAGTTGAGTACCGCCGTATATTGTCCAGCCAGCCGGGAGGCCGTGGAGTAACGTACTCTGGAAAAAGCGGGGGTTTTCCTGTTGCGCATTACCACTGCGGTACTCTCCAGCCGTAATGGAATAACGTGTATGTCCCTCACGCTGCAGGAGCGGTACTGACGAATAGGGTACGGTAAAGATCTGTGTGCTGCCGTCGGCCTCTTTAATCGTTACCTGCAAGTCACCACTATTACCTGCGGCATAGAGATCATTAATAGTAAAAGGCCCCGGTGGCACCGTACTATTATAAATGTCATACCCGTTCTGTTTAATAGATACTTGTGCAGTACCACGTGCAATACCGTGGATCACCGGGGCAAATCCTCTCTGGCTATCGGGTAACATATTGTCATCTGAGGCCAACTGTGCGCCGCGAAAGTTAATACCATCGAAAATATCGCCCTGGGTATAACCATCGCCCAACGTCAGGCGAGAACGTAACGGAATTATGTCTCGCTCAAGCCAGGTATTGATATGTTGCCATTTATTTTTGCTACCTGATGAACTGCCGCTACTGTTATAACTCCAGGTAGTATTGTCGCGTAAACGCCACGCACCAATATTTAACCCACTCTGCAGGTTTAAATATGCATAATGGCTGTTACCCCCAATCCGATTCTGCACACTATTTCCACTGAAGTTATAATTGAGTAATCCGGCATTAATACCTGAATCCCACAACTCTGGTGGAATATAGCCACGCGCACGCTGATTCATAAATGCCTGCGGGATCGTGAGGTTAAGCCGCTGCAGGCCAACATCTAAATGCGCAGTGGCTTCATTGATCATCGAAGTTAATGGTACGCAGGCATCAGCCGCCAGCAGATTCATACCGGAAACAGAGGCCGTATTCAGCCCCATACTGGCGAGTTGTGCGCGTGTCAGACAAGGGACAATCCCTTGTTCACTCTCCCCCGTATTAAACGTGACATCTCGTGTTGCCATATAACCATTATTCATATAGATATCGACACGATACGTTCCCGGCGGTAATTCTTGTCCATTTTCAAAACTCGATAAATCGGCAACAGCCTGAGGATCATCCGCTAAAAAGCGCGGGTTAAAATAGAGTTCGGCAGATGAAAAAGGTGCCTGTGCAGCAAATGCACAGGCAACAGAGAGCCGGATAAAAAAACCAGCCAGACAAGGCTTACGATTATGCAAGCATTGCGTGTTTCGCTGGTAAAATCTTAAATTCAGATATGACATTATTCCTCCGGTTTAAAATCACCCGGCAGTCAATTCTTTTTATTCAGGCGAAAAATTCCCCCTGCGTTATTCCATTACGCCCTTCATTTTTGGGGTAAGTGCACCATAATCATTTATTGTTCGATAAGTTATGCTGCTTCCGGCATCAGAAGGCAATTTAACCGTGCTTTCGCCCATTGGAGGCACCAATGCATTATCAAGAATCCGAGTTCCGGCATTAAGCTCTGTTACCGTCAGGTAATAGGGTGTCGGGTTAATCAGCGTCAGAGAATTTGTGCCGCGACGGAATCTTAATTTTTCTGCGGCCTGATCGGGTGGCAACGCTAATTTAGCCGGGCGGTAATAGAGTTTAATGCGGCTGATTATCGCGAGCTGTAACGTATTCTCGTTCAATTTTGATTTATCCATTGACGGAATCGCTTTTACATTCATCCAGAACAAACTTTCCCGATCCTGCGGCAATTGATTATTTGTGGCATCAAGAATACGCAGGGTATTCTCTTTTTTTCCCTTCATCGCAAACAGAGGTGGCGTCACAATAAAACGACCATCCTTTACACCATCAGCATTTTCTACCCATGATTGAATTAAATAAGTGCTATTTTCATCATTATTTGTCACGGCAAGTTGAACTTGTTTCTGCCCTGCCGGATAAATTACGCGAGTCGCACCTAATGCCACTCCCGCTTCAGCGCGTCCGGCAAGCATCATTGCAACGATCATCAGGATACCTGCCAGTAAGCAGAATGTTATTTCCTGCGATTTTCTTACATTGACGTTTTTATTACTCACTGTCCTGTTCCTGTTATCACAATATCTGCTGAACAATTACTGATAGGTTAAGGAGAACCAGGCCTGAGCATTAGCCATGCCGCCAGTAACCCAACGCCCTGTTGCGCGATATTTAGCAATGAAATGTAGCGAAGTCGCGCCTGAGTAAAGCCGTTTCCAGTGTATTGGTGGACGATTAATCGGTACGAGGTTTCCCTCGTCATCAAACAAGGCAATACCAACATTGGTTGCAATTCCCGGCCCCTCACCCACAGAAAGCACATCCGGATTTTTGCCATCAGCGACACCGTAAAACGCCACGCCCACACGTTCACTCACCACCGTGCTACATTCCCGTAAATGAATAACAAACGGCACCGGGGCGCTATCTTCCCCTACCGCATGAAACCGGTTACTACTGATTTGCCCCATATTGACCGTCATTTGTTTGTCACCTGCTTCAATCCGGCAAGCTTCCGCAATAATGACGCCCTGAAATTGCATATTTCCACCGGGCAACGTGGTGTTCCATTTATTTCCGGCCAGTGCAAACATCGGCAGTAACGACGCTACTAGAAATAATTTCGTCCTTTTCATCGTTATTTTTATCGCGCAGGGGGCGGGCATCCTTGCCCATAATTATTTCCCTAAAACCTGAGTGGATTATTGATACTGAACCTTGAAGGTTGCATCCGCATTAGCAGCACCCGGGGTTGCCTCCCCGATTGCATAATAACGCGCCTGGAACGGAATGGTGTTAGTGCCATTATTCAGGGTTGTTTGTGCGCTAAATGTCGCACCGTCCAACGTCAGCGCATTGCCTGTTCTGTCAAGGATCTGCACACCAACGTTTGTTGCGCTACCTGCAGCAGAACTCTGCAGAGCCAGTACTTTAGGATTAGTGCTGTCAATCGCTGTGCCCAAGAAGGCAACAGCGGCTGTGCTTGCAACAGCAGTATCGCAATCATTCAGTTGAATGTTAAAACCGACAGCAGAGCTGGTTGCTCCAGCCTGCTTCAGAGTAGCAGTACGAACCTGGCCCAACTGAACGGTTTGATCAACAGAACCCGCATCAACCGCACAAGCAGCATTAACGATTTCCCCTTTAAAGTGAACGGTCCCACCATTTACCGTCGTGGGAGTAGTATCGGCCAAAGCCGCTGTAGAACTGAGGGACAGCGCCGACAGAACAACAATTGCCAGAGTTTTAATTTTCATACTGCTTTCCTTTTTAAATCTACGTATAAATCGACATGGGCAGTCGTTCTGTACACTTTGTTCAGATAGATAGTTTGACTGCCAACACTGCACAGTTTTCCCCAAAAAAATGAAACATTTGGGGCCAAACTGTCCATATCATAAAAAAGTTTTGTGTTTTTTCTCAAGCATAAAAATATAAAAAATCGACGAAAACCAGCTAACCATTTGATATGTAAATTATTTCTCTTGTAAATTAATTTCACATTGCCTCCGCGTTACGTAAAGATAGCGTTTCTGACTCTCGAAGCAACTTCCTCATTCTTCTCTTCAAAAACCACCTCATATAGCATAAAAATCTATAAAATCAATTAAATAAAGTTCATTAATCCAACGAATAAACTAAATAAGTAAGCGAGCGATGCTTTCCTCTATGAGTCAAAATGGCCCCAATTGTCTTGTATTAATCTAATTTTTTATTTTTTTATCAATAGGTTACATTAAGCCTCTTCTCTTTTTAAATTTTCATTTATTAGATTATTTCTTTCCCATAATCCGGCAAAACGTGCGGCATTACTGGCGGTATAACGCACAGTATGGCGAATATTTCGATGCCCCAGATAATCCTGAATTAAACGAGTATCTGCACCGCGCTCGGCCAGTTCATAACCGCAAGCATGTCTTAACATATGAGGGTGAGTCTGCGTCACGGTTCCAGCTTCAACACCCGCATCACGAATGATGCGATAGGCCTGCTGGCGAGAAAGTCGGCTTCCACGACGAGAAATAAATATGGCATCGGTCTGGTCAGCACCTTTCCAGTTAGAACGTTCAAGGGTCCAGCGTTCTACAGCCTCACGCTCGTCGAAACGTAGTGGATGGACAGTAGAAAATCCGTTCTTCAGCCGACGAATATTTATCCGGCCTTCATTGAGATCAAGATCCTGATAATGAAGATCAAGTAGCTCACTAATACGCATCCCGTGCCGATATGCCAACAGAATAAGACAATAATCTCTGGCACCCGTTGCCCCATAGCAAACCGCTTGCATCATTGCCTGAACTTCTTTACCGGTAAGATAGCGACGTTTACTCACAATAGTAGTACTCCTGAACTGGGTTATATTTGAATGAATACCTATAGGAAAACCTCAATCGGTTAAAATTAGCCCAATAGATAAAAAGATAATCACACACGACATTGAGCGATTATCAGACGTTCACATTAAATATCATACAAAAATAAAATATCACTGATGTGACAAAATCTATTTTCATTGATTTAATTCAATATAAC
>NZ_PTSB01000079.1:0-1004 GCF_002965125.1 Escherichia sp. MOD1-EC6162 | reverse complement strand
GTACGGCCGCCTTCACGGATTGCGAAACGCAGACCGTCGTCCATCGCGATCGGGTGGATCAGGGTAACAACCATTTTGATGTTGTCGCCCGGCATTACCATCTCTACGCCTTCCGGCAGTTCGATAGTACCAGTCACGTCAGTAGTACGGAAGTAGAACTGCGGACGGTAGCCTTTGAAGAACGGAGTATGACGGCCGCCTTCATCTTTGGACAGAATGTACACTTCAGATTCGAACTTGGTGTGCGGCTTGATGGTGCCCGGCTTAGCCAGTACCTGACCACGTTCGATTTCTTCACGTTTGATACCACGCAGCAGAACACCTACGTTCTCACCAGCACGGCCTTCGTCCAGCAGTTTGCGGAACATTTCAACGCCAGTACAGGTAGACTTCTGAGTCTCTTTGATACCAACGATTTCAACTTCTTCGCCAACTTTGATGATACCGCGTTCCACACGACCGGTAACAACAGTACCACGACCGGAGATGGAGAATACGTCTTCGATCGGCAGCAGGAACGGCTTGTCAATCGCACGCTCTGGTTCCGGAATGTAAGAATCCAGGAAGCCAGCCAGTTCCAGGATTTTCGCTTCCCACTCTGCATCGCCTTCCAGCGCTTTCAGTGCAGAACCACGAACGATCGGAGTGTCGTCGCCCGGGAAGTCGTACTGAGACAGAAGTTCACGAACTTCCATTTCAACCAGTTCCAGCAGCTCTTCGTCATCAACCATGTCGCATTTGTTCAGGAACACGATGATGTACGGAACGCCTACCTGACGACCCAGCAGGATGTGCTCACGGGTCTGCGGCATCGGGCCGTCAGTCGCAGCAACAACCAGGATCGCGCCGTCCATCTGAGCAGCACCAGTGATCATGTTTTTAACATAGTCGGCGTGCCCCGGGCAGTCTACGTGTGCGTAGTGACGGGTCGGGGTGTCGTATTCAACGTGAGAAGTGTTGATGGTGATACCACGAGCTTTTTCTTCCGGCGCGTTATCGATCTG
>NZ_PTSB01000078.1:0-1035 GCF_002965125.1 Escherichia sp. MOD1-EC6162 | reverse complement strand
CAGCAACAGTTCAGCGAAGTCCATTTCGAAGCCACGACGACACATAATACGCATCACCACGATGTCAGTGGCTTCACCGCCAAGGGTGAAGGCTGGAACCTGCCAGCCGCGCAGGCGCAGACGTTCAGAGAGGTCATACAGGGTGTATCCCGGATCTTCCCCGTCTTTCAGTTTGAAGCAAACCGCCGGGATACCTTCGTCCGGGCGACCGGTGCAGATGAACTCATACGGTCCCAGTTTAGCGATTTCATCCGCCAGGTAAGTGGCGACCTGATAAGAGGCGTTCTGCACTTTGGTGTAGCCTTCACGACCGAGGCGCAGGAATTCATAGTACTGGGCAATCACCTGACCCGCCGGACGCGAGAAGTTGATGGCAAAAGTCCCGATTTGCCCGCCGAGATAGTCAACGTTAAACACCAGCTCTTTCGGCAGTGCTTCTTCGTCACGCCAGATAACCCAGCCGCAGCCCAGCGGAGCCAGACCAAATTTATGACCAGAAGCACTGATCGATTTCACGCGTGGCAGGCGGAAGTCCCAGACGATATCCGGGGCGACGAACGGTGCCAGGAAGCCACCGCTGGCAGCGTCGATATGCATATCGATGTCGATACCGGTGTCGGCCTGGAATTTATCCAGCGCATCGTGCAGCGGTTGCGGGAACTCATAGTTACCGGTGTAGGTCACGCCGAAAGTCGGCACCACGCCGATGGTGTTTTCGTCGCAGGCCTCAATCATCCGTTTCGGATCCATAAACAACTGACCGGGGCGCATAGGGATCTCGCGCAATTCCACATCCCAGTAACGGGCGAATTTATGCCAGCAGATTTGCACCGGGCCGCACACCAGGTTTGGTTTATCGGTCGGTTTACCTGCGGCTTCCATACGCTTGCGCCAACGCCATTTCATCGCCATCCCGCCGAGCATACAGGCCTCGGAAGAACCAATGGTGTTGGTGCCAACGGCCTGACCGTTTTTCGGCGCAGGCGCGTGCCACAGATCAGCAACCATGTTTACGCAACGCAGGTCAATTGCTGC
>NZ_PTSB01000077.1:0-1139 GCF_002965125.1 Escherichia sp. MOD1-EC6162 | reverse complement strand
TATTCCGGCACAGCGCCTTGCGGCGCTGCCGGATGTGGTGACCTGTATTGACTGTCAGCAGATGCGGGAACGCAGGAGGAAAACGTGTCCTGGGAAATGATCAGAGCCAACTGGCCCATTCTGTGGGCATTGCTGATGACAGGAATAAACCTGCTTCAGTTGATTCTGGCAAAGACCTACGTCAAACGCGAAGAGTTTGATTTGCTGCGTTCCCGCGTGTCGGTGATGGAAAGCCAGGTACATCAGCTACCTGATCGTGATGAGTTCCACCGCCTGCAACTGGATATCAGCAACCTGCGGGGAGAAATCAAAGAGCTGGGGCCATCCATCCGCCAGGTATCCCGCATCAGCGATTTGTTATTAGAGAACGAGTTAAAGGAAAAAAATTAATGGCGATGAAAGAGATCCTCACTGAAGACCGTCGTCTGGTGTTGCTGCGTTCCCTGCTGGATTGTGGCGACAGCGCGAATGAATCCGTGTTGCAGACCTGCCTTCAGGCCTACGGTCATAAGGTATCCCGTGATGTGGTGCGCACCCAGCTTGCATGGCTGCGCGAGCAGGGGCTGGTTCGTCTGTCTGATGTGGGCGGCTGTTACGTGGCTGAAATCACCGGCAGCGGTGAGGATGTGGCAAACGGCCTGTCCAGCGTTCCGGGCGTTAAAAAACCCCGTGCGAGGGACTGAGCATGGCCCGAAAACTGAAGCCGTTAAGTCGCGGAGAACGGGCCGTCGTGCGGCAGCTGGCGTACTGTCTTGTGCTCGCGGATATTGAGAAAAACGCCATCGCCCGTGCATATGAACAACAGACCGGAAAGCCCTGGAACCCGGATGCACCGGATACCCCCATGAAACGTGCCCTGCGTTCATCACCGGCATGTGCGCGGCTGTGGAAGCTGCTGGGTAAGGATATCCGCTCCGTTCGCGAAGAAATATACGCCGGTCTGAAAACACCGGGAACTGAAGACGGGGGCCGTCGTGAACCGTAAAAAGAATCCGATAAGTAAAGCGTCCCGTGATGAACTCCGCCGTCTGGCGCACAACCTGACATGGCGGGAAATCCAGAACGGCGCACTGAAATCTGCATACGAAAGTTTACAGCGTAGTGAGCAACAGGAGCGCACACATGGAAAATGAACAACG
>NZ_PTSB01000076.1:0-1227 GCF_002965125.1 Escherichia sp. MOD1-EC6162 | reverse complement strand
AGTAAAGAAGGTCGTATTGTTGCCGGTCCCTATGACTACAACGTGGTAAAAAGCGACAACCAGAACTGGTTTTTAACCAGTGAAATTCCCGCAGGACCGTATACCCCACCGGAACTGCCCGTCATCCCGGAACCAGATCCTGAGCCACCTGTAACACCAGAACCCCCTGTAACACCAGAACCGCCTGTGACACCGGAGCCACCTGTTACGCCATCTGTTCCACAACCAGAACGAAAACATCTGTATCGCCCGGAAATTGGCAGCTATCTGGCCAATATTCAGGCGGCAAATACGCTGTTTAATACCCGACTGCATGACCGTCTGGGGGAAACACAATACACCGACCTGCTGACCGGCGAGCAGAAAGTAACCAGCCTGTGGATGCGTAACATTGGCGGGCATAATCGCTTTAAAGATCGTTCGGATGAATTGAGCACCCAGAGCAACCGTTATGTTCTGCAACTGGGCGGCGACCTCGCACAATGGAGCAGTAATGACCTTGATCGCTGGCATCTCGGCTTAATGGCTGGCTATGCCAACAGCAAGAGTCACACCCATTCCAACCTGACCGGGTACAGCTCACGTGGGCAAATCGACGGCTACAGTGTGGGGGTGTATGGCACCTGGTACGCTAACGAAGCGGACAAAACCGGGACTTATGTTGATAGCTGGTTGCTCTATAACTGGTTTGATAACACCGTCTCCGGCGAGTACCTGCCGGGTGAGAAATATCACTCTGACGGCATCACCGCCGCCATTGAAGCGGGTTATACCTTCCGTCTTGGTGAAAGCGCCGATGCGCGTACCAGCTACTGGTTGCAGCCAAAAATGCAACTGACGTGGATGGATGTGAAGGCAGACAATCATACTGAAGACAATGGCACTCTGGTTGAGGACAGCACCGAAGGCAACCTGCAAACGCGTCTGGGGGTGAAAGCGTATCTGCAAGGCCATAATGCTCTTGATGAGCATAAAGAGCGTTCCTTCCAGCCTTTTGTGGAAGCCAACTGGATTTATAACTCCCGCAATTACAGTGTGAAGATGGATGGCATCAGCGATGAAATCATCGGTGCGCGTAACATCGGTGAGTTAAAAGTCGGGGTGGAAGGTCAGCTTAATCCGCGTCTGCAACTGTGGGGCAACGTCGCCCAGCAGTTGGGTGACAACGGTTACAGCGATACCCAGGGAATGCTGGGCATGAAATATCTCTTTTAATGCCACTTTGCC
>NZ_PTSB01000075.1:0-1240 GCF_002965125.1 Escherichia sp. MOD1-EC6162 | reverse complement strand
ACTATATCGTTGGGTATTACAACGCGCTCAGGCCGCACGAATATAACGGTGGGTTGCCACCAAATGAATCGGAAAACCGATACTGGAAAAACTCTAAAGCGGTGGCCAGTTTTTGTTGACCACTACACTTGACCCGCAGGCCAGTCACAGCTTTCTCTGTGATTTGGTTACAGATATAGAATGGCTGTTAAAGCAAGAAAGGCTCGCCCCGATACAAAAAAACCGCCCTGGAAGGCGGTTTTTTTGTGCAGCACTGAAGTCTGGAAACATCATGCTACATACCAGATGGCTGGTAACTTGATGTAGATAGTTTAGACCCGAACACCCCTTGTGTAAATAGTCTACTAATATCTCTGTTAATCAATTGATTGCAGGATTTACTATTGTCAGTATAATCTCACCGTCAAGTTGATGTACTGCCTGTAGCAGGCGCAAAGTAATAAATGTTCCACGTTATGTAGTACCAATGAAGCAACGAACTAACTAGTTGCATTCTTTTAAGTAATACCTGTAACTGTGGTACTCCCGCAGAGCTGGAACTCTGGGGTGGAATTCAGGGGTGCCAATATTAACCCTGCTACGATGGCTGGTAACTTGATAAAACAGCCGGTGAATGGTGGAAGCTTCCATCCTAAAAACGTTCCCCGTAGCTCTCTATTGGGAGCTGAAAATGCGCAACTGTATCGTCCTCGTGACGTGTCTTTTCGCACTATGTAACGTCACCGGTGGTGAAAAGCCTGCAATAAGTATCTTGTCAGGTAATGACATCACCGTCGTTATGTCCAAATAATCAGACTATAATGGTTTGAGCCGTCCTTCGGGGCGGCTTTTTGTTTTTGCTAGACAGCAATTGACTTGTGTTAATTCCCTTTCTAGCTATTAAGCTCTACTGACGAGAGGTTTGAAGCCTCTGCTAGTCTCTTTAAAGCCAGTACCGTGTCTTTTTACTGCTAACGGTTTTACTGTCACTCTGGCATCCGCTGCGAATTCTGCCAAGAGCTTTACATTACTAATTGAACAAGCAAACATTCTTGAATATGAGTAAGTTCTTCGCTCTAGGCTCTTGCATTCACATGATAGTGCATACGTTTTTTCTAATTCCCGGGTCTATCGTGTCACGAACGGTGCAATAGTGATCCACACCCAACGCCTGAAATCAGATCCAGGGGGTAATCTGCTCTCCTGATTCAGGAGAGCTTATGGTCACTTTTGAGACAGTTATGGAAATTAAAATCCTGCA
>NZ_PTSB01000074.1:0-1294 GCF_002965125.1 Escherichia sp. MOD1-EC6162 | reverse complement strand
CGGTAATTTCACAAGTTGTCCCATACTTGCAAGATCGCGCATCAGCTCCGGTATACGTCCCGGTGAAGCGCCCTGCAATGTCATCAGCATTCTCATCACCATTCCGCATGATTCTGAGAAACTCAGTTGATTCGGCCAGTAACCTTTCAGATGTTCTGCCATTTTAATCATCTGATATCTCACCAGATTATAAGCCAGTAAGACACCCCACAGCTCTTGCTCCACAAGCTCCGGCTTTTTACTTCTCAGCGT
This sequence comes from Escherichia sp. MOD1-EC6162, assembly GCF_002965125.1. Classification (NCBI taxonomy): domain Bacteria; kingdom Pseudomonadati; phylum Pseudomonadota; class Gammaproteobacteria; order Enterobacterales; family Enterobacteriaceae; genus Escherichia; species Escherichia sp. MOD1-EC6162. Next base: position 1,042 of record NZ_PTSB01000074.1, on the reverse strand, counting down.
CAGCCTGCTCAGTTGCATCGTCTGTTTTATCTCCCTGTATCCCAGTTCGATTTCCCAGCGATGACTGTACAGATCCGCCATTTCTCCTCCGGGGAAGCGCATGGCGTCCGTCATCGACGTCAGCAGATGGCAGACTTTTCCTTTGCGCGTCACGGTCAGCAGGCGGGCTGTCACCTCATTTCCCAGTCCCGGCCACTTTTTTCGTGCCTGCGGGCTGGTTTTCAGCTTCACCAGATGATCGCCTTTACCCAGTTTTCTGATCTCTTCATATTGCGCTCCCTTTCTGAGAGGGATCATCCAGTGGCGGTGTTCTCCCGCCAGGCTCCAGGCATTTAACAGTCCCAGTGAGTAATAACCTTTATCCATTAACGTCAGGGTGTTATCGCCGGTTTGTTCTATAAGTTGCTCAGCAAGCTCATTTTCGCTGTTCTTCATCGTGCCGAAGGCTGCAGCCGTCAGCAGATGGCTGGTCAGTTCCATCTGGCAGACCATTTTGACCTGCGGGTAGAGCGCCGGGTTCCCGGCATGTGTCTGGCGGGGGAAGGCTGCATCGTTCTCTGGTGTATCCGGTGTGCGCCAGAACACACCATCGATGGCCAGCAGAGTCAGGCCGCACCAGTGCGGATGCGGCGTGGCGTTATGCCAGAGCTGCGCTGTTTTCGTGAACACGCGGCGGACAGCCTCACTTCCCAGGCGCTGGCGGGCCTGAATAACGGCACTGGGGGCAACGAAGGGGCGATTGCCCGGTAGCATGATGTCCAGGCGATTCACAATCTGGTGAAGAGGTTCTTTACGCTCAAGCGCCATGCCAACAATACACCAGACCATCATTTCGAGGGGAAGACGGCGCTTGCGTAGCGTTACAGTACCTGATTCGGCAAGGCAACGAGAGATGAGTTCGGGGTCGAGGTAATCCCCCAGAGAAGTCAGTGGGTTACGCAGAGAATCGTAACGGGATACCAGATCAAGGGCCTGTCCAATGTGCATAAAAAAATCCGGAAACGAGTGAGCGTTTCCGGATTCTTACACAGCCACTGGATCG
>NZ_PTSB01000073.1:0-1450 GCF_002965125.1 Escherichia sp. MOD1-EC6162 | reverse complement strand
CAGTAAATGTAATGAACGCATCCCCAATCATCAAATCCGGAGCGCGGTGATGGATGGGGAGAATATCGGGAAGGTGTGGAACCTGGCAGATTTCCGGCATCATAGTGCCCAATACGGGATGCAGAAAGCTCCCTCAGACTGGAGACTCCACAAATGAAATATACACCGGTTGGCGTTGATATCGCAAAACATCTGATTCAGGTTCACTTCATTGATGAGAACACAGGTGACGTGGTGGATAAGCAACTTCGCAGAAGAGATTTTCTGGAATATTTCAGCAACCGGGAGTCATGTCTGATTGGTATGGAGGCCTGTGGAGGCTCTCAGCACTGGGCACGGGAACTGACAAAGCTGGGGCATAAAGTCCGGTTGTTGCAGGCCCGCTTCGTTAAGGCATTTGTCATGGGCAATAAGAATGACGTGATGGATGCACGGGCTATCTGGATGGCAGTTCAGCAGCCAGGTAAAGAAATCGCCGTCAAAACAGAAGAACAACAGTCAGTGCTGGTTTTGCACCGTTCCCGCAGACAATTGGTTAAGTTCCGCACCATGCAGATTAATTCTCTGCACGGCACGCTCCTGGAATTTGGTGAAACAATTCACAAAGGTCGGGCAGCAATGGAGCGGGAGTTCCCTGAAGCACTGGAGCGAATGAAAGAGAGATTGCCACCGTATCTCATTACTGTGCTGGAAAACCAGTACAACCGACTGAATGAGCTGGACTCACTGATAGAGGATATTGAAAAACAGCTTACCAGCGTGGCGAAACAGAATGAGACCTGTAAGCGGTTGCTGGATATTCCCGGCGTTGGGCCACTTATTGCGACGGCAGCTGTGGCCACCATGGGGGAAGCATCAGCGTTTAAATCAGGGCGAGAGTTCGCGGCTTATGTTGGTCTGGTGCCAAGACAGACTGGCTCAGGAGGGAAAATCCGCCTGCTGGGGATAAGCAAACGTGGTGATACATATCTGCGAACCCTGTTTATCCATGGCGCAAGGGCGGCAGCATTACTGACCAAAGAACCTGGTCTGTGGATAACCGAACTGAAAAAACGTCGTCCGGTCGGCGTGGCAACCGTCGCCATGGCAAACAAGCTGGCACGAACAGTGTGGGCAATAGCCGCACATGGACGTAAATACGATAAAGAATACGTCAGTATCAGGTCATATTAATCACTGATACCGATAAACGATGAATTCTTAATAAAAAGGCGAATGCTGAAAGGTTGCTCTGGCGACCAGTGTGATGACAAAGACAGGTAAGACCGGGACTCACTAAACCTGAATGGGGTTTTGGGCTTGAAGCCCGCGCAGTAAATGAGGTGTGAGTCAGCGAATTACATAGGGGCTCGCAGCTTTATGGCTGCAATAAAGCCGGATATAAAGCTGCAACCTACCGTCAATGTCAAAACAATGGAAGCTGTGCAAAACGGGATGCGTTCATATAAAT
>NZ_PTSB01000072.1:0-1548 GCF_002965125.1 Escherichia sp. MOD1-EC6162 | reverse complement strand
ACCGACGCCTGTCTGGAAATCATCGATACCCCTTTGGGCATCATGTCCGCCACGCGGGGGTGATATGGGCAAAGGCTGGGATGCCTCACTGAAAGCCGGGCGGCGTGACCGCCTGCGTCAGGAGGTTCTGCACCGCATGGCCGGAGGTCCGCCCCCGAAACCGCTGGACTATACCGGCCATGACGGCACACACGCCAGCTACTACATGCGTGGCTGGAACTCCGTGGATACACGGGACATTTACTGGCAGTGCCAGAAGTACAGGGAAAAATTCAATGTGGAAAAAGGTAATGAACAAAATTTTAAAACTGTGTGACTGGCTGATTTGTTCCCGACTGATGAGAACGCCATGGCCGCTGGCCGGACTGACACTCTGCATGTTCATCATCAGCATGTTATGTGGCTGGCGATCGTTCGTGTTGATGTTGTTGTCCTTTGCCGGGGTGGTGTTGTTTTCATACAGCGCAAGCCTCGGGAATGTGCCATTTCGCCTGCTGCCTGAGGTTCGTTACCGGGCTTTTGGTCGCCACATCATCGTGTGGTCATGGGTGGTCTGGGCGCTGGGATATTTCTGCTGCGTCTTCAGCACGCTGATGATGATGTCACCGGTGCATCCGGTGTTCTGGCTATGTGGTGGCAGTTGCGGCGGTCTGCTCTGTCTTCAGCGTTATCTGTATGGAGGTTTCCCGTGGATCCGTTAACCCTTTCAGGCATCGCCTCTGTTCTGCTGAAAGCCGGGCCGGGGCTGATTCGTTCCGTCGGGCGCTGGTTTGGTGGCAGCACATCTGCCGCCGCTGACTCGGTGGCCGGTATGGTGGAAAGCGTCCGGGAAAGCCTGCCGGTGGCTGAACAGCAACGCATTCTGGAACAAAAACTGGTGATGCTGTCACCGGAGCAACTGATGCAGCTGGAAACCCTGAAAATTCAGCTGCAACAGCTGGAGGTGGAACGGCAGAAGCTGGTGCTGGCTGACCAGCAGGCCGCACACCACGAACAGCAGGAAACCATCCGCAATGGTGACAACGCCACGGACAGCTATGTGCGCCAGACGCGCCCGCTGCTGGCCCGCCTTTCCTGTTACAGCAGTCTGGCCTATGTGCTGTTGCTCTCCTGCGGCCAGATTGCCGGAGCCATTGCGGGTGCCAGAGGTATCACGCTGCATATGCCATCACCGGACTGGGATATCACGCTGATGTTACTTACCCCGGCGCTGGGCTATCTCGGCGTGCGAACCCTTGACGGCTTTGCCCGTTACAGCAAGTCAAGCCGTCACAAAATGTCTGCGGGGCCGAAATGACCGACGAAATCGACCGCATCAGTGAAGTAGTTCTGAACGAGCGTCAGAGCGTCGTTAAAGCCTGGCAGACGCGGACAAAAGAAGCGCCCCACAGTCAGGGATTCTGCAATGACTGTGGGAACGCTATTCCGGCACAGCGCCTTGCGGCGCTGCCGGATGTGGTGACCTGTATTGACTGTCAGCAGATGCGGGAACGCAGGAGGAAAACGTGTCCTGGGAAATGATCAGAGCCAACTGGCCCATTCTGTGGG
>NZ_PTSB01000071.1:0-1568 GCF_002965125.1 Escherichia sp. MOD1-EC6162 | reverse complement strand
AATGAGCAGGGTCTGCGCCAATCCGGGCCAGCTCTTTACGCAGCAGTGCGTTCAGTTCAGAAAGTAACGCCGGATAAGCGGTGTTTTCCTGGTAATCATGAAGATATTCCAGAACGCTGTCGTCCCGAAGGTCTTCGAATAAATCCTGCTCTTTCATCTGTTTCATACAGCAATTCTCCCGCTGTTTCGTGCGCGGGCATATGCACTGGTCAGTGCATCATAGCCGCGCAGTTCCCGCCCGGATGGGCTTACAGGTAAAGGCACACCATGTCGGGCAAAGGCTTCCCGGATGCAGCGCATATGCCACTGTTTGAGCGTTTCGAGCACAACCTGCAACGATTCCCCGTGACACCAGGCCAGCGTGGAAACGCCCTGACCGCCATTACGTCTGGCCGTCAGGCGTTCAACGTATTTGTCCAGCGCGGCGTCGCTGATATCGGAAACGAAACCATCAAGGAACATCTGCTGCCAGATTTTGTAAATCTTCTCGCGCGGTGTGACATGCCCCTTAAAGCGACGGCGGGGATGTTTTTTCTGCTTCTTAAAACCGCGCTCTTTCATGGCATCGAGCACCTGTTCCAGTTGTGCGACAGTCAGCTCGCGGCAACTGGTCTTGCCTGTGCACTGCACCAGAAAGGCGCGGTAAGTGTCATCGTCGAGTTGTAGATCACGACGGGCGACATGAATTAATTTAATCAGGGATGTGCGATTCATTATCGTACCTCAAGAAAAGGGGGCGGTGCGGCAACACCGCCAGAATCCACTCACTAAACAGAGGAAGCTTTTTATGAAAAACAGTGAACAACCTTATGATGTTGCAGGGTATACCATTGCCTCAAGGTTGCTGATACTCCTTGTCAGAAAGGGGCTGATTACCGCAGAGGAAGGAAAAACAATCCTCAAATCCGCTGCAGTCGTAGCTGCAGAGGCTCCGGTATTGAGAACAACGAATGATTCCGCCCTGCAAATATCGCAGCTAATCACTGAAACCATCAGTTTGTTAGACCAAGATCCTGATGAATATCAAAAGCCTCAGCCATCTGAGCATCCGTAAGAATATCTTTATTTGATAGCCCCAGCCTGCGACGAATGTATTCCTCGCGGGCTGCTTCATTTTGTAGCGCCACGGCAGCTTCCACCTGGTTCATTTCACGGTTAATAATGCTCCGGACTTCTCTGGCGGTGAGGTCATGCTCAATACCATATTTAACGATATCGTGCATACGTTCCAGCATCTTTAAATTAGCCATGACGCCATCAATATCAACTGGTGTGAATTTCATTTCTTTATTCTCTGGTTTATTCATTTCGTAATACCTCTTCGCAATAAAAGATTTCACTGGGATAACGTTTTTGTATGCGCTCCATCACCTGCATACATGCCTGTTCTGTGGGCCAGATTTTTTCCGTTACCGGAATGGCATCGCAGGCATCATTCCCACAGGTGCCAACCAGCAGGACAAAGCCAATTGACTTAATCACCGCTCGTCTCCATCTGTTCCAGACGCTGTGCTTCGCGCATACACAGCTGCGCAATCATCATCTGGCGGGTAATGCCTGCACGAATA
>NZ_PTSB01000070.1:0-1698 GCF_002965125.1 Escherichia sp. MOD1-EC6162 | reverse complement strand
TTCTTTAAGGTAAGGAGGTGATCCAACCGCAGGTTCCCCTACGGTTACCTTGTTACGACTTCACCCCAGTCATGAATCACAAAGTGGTAAGCGCCCTCCCGAAGGTTAAGCTACCTACTTCTTTTGCAACCCACTCCCATGGTGTGACGGGCGGTGTGTACAAGGCCCGGGAACGTATTCACCGTGGCATTCTGATCCACGATTACTAGCGATTCCGACTTCATGGAGTCGAGTTGCAGACTCCAATCCGGACTACGACGCACTTTATGAGGTCCGCTTGCTCTCGCGAGGTCGCTTCTCTTTGTATGCGCCATTGTAGCACGTGTGTAGCCCTGGTCGTAAGGGCCATGATGACTTGACGTCATCCCCACCTTCCTCCAGTTTATCACTGGCAGTCTCCTTTGAGTTCCCGGCCGAACCGCTGGCAACAAAGGATAAGGGTTGCGCTCGTTGCGGGACTTAACCCAACATTTCACAACACGAGCTGACGACAGCCATGCAGCACCTGTCTCACAGTTCCCGAAGGCACCATCCCATCTCTGGAATGTTCTGTGGATGTCAAGACCAGGTAAGGTTCTTCGCGTTGCATCGAATTAAACCACATGCTCCACCGCTTGTGCGGGCCCCCGTCAATTCATTTGAGTTTTAACCTTGCGGCCGTACTCCCCAGGCGGTCGACTTAACGCGTTAGCTCCGGAAGCCACGCCTCAAGGGCACAACCTCCAAGTCGACATCGTTTACGGCGTGGACTACCAGGGTATCTAATCCTGTTTGCTCCCCACGCTTTCGCACCTGAGCGTCAGTCTTCGTCCAGGGGGCCGCCTTCGCCACCGGTATTCCTCCAGATCTCTACGCATTTCACCGCTACACCTGGAATTCTACCCCCCTCTACGAGACTCAAGCTTGCCAGTATCAGATGCAGTTCCCAGGTTGAGCCCGGGGATTTCACATCTGACTTAACAAACCGCCTGCGTGCGCTTTACGCCCAGTAATTCCGATTAACGCTTGCACCCTCCGTATTACCGCGGCTGCTGGCACGGAGTTAGCCGGTGCTTCTTCTGCGGGTAACGTCAATGAGCAAAGGTATTAACTTTACTCCCTTCCTCCCCGCTGAAAGTACTTTACAACCCGAAGGCCTTCTTCATACACGCGGCATGGCTGCATCAGGCTTGCGCCCATTGTGCAATATTCCCCACTGCTGCCTCCCGTAGGAGTCTGGACCGTGTCTCAGTTCCAGTGTGGCTGGTCATCCTCTCAGACCAGCTAGAGATCGTCGCCTAGGTGGGCCGTTACCCCGCCTACTAGCTAATCCCATCTGGGCACATCCGATGGCAAGAGGCCCGAAGGTCCCCCTCTTTGGTCTTGCGACGTTATGCGGTATTAGCTACCGTTTCCAGTAGTTATCCCCCTCCATCGGGCAGTTTCCCAGACATTACTCACCCGTCCGCCACTCGTCAGCAAAGAAGCAAGCTTCTTTCTGTTACCGTTCGACTTGCATGTGTTAGGCCTGCCGCCAGCGTTCAATCTGAGCCATGATCAAACTCTTCAATTTAAAAGTTTGATGCTCAAAGAATTAAACTTCGTAATGAATTACGTGTTCACTCTTGAGACTTGGTATTCATTTAGCGTCTTGCGACGTTAAGAATCCGTATCTTCGAGTGCCCACACAGATTGTCTGATAAATTGTTAAAGAGCAGT